>JAISPE010000098.1 GCA_031275145.1 Prevotellaceae bacterium
CGTAATTCACGGATTTTATCACGCGCCCCGTTCAGCGAAGCCAAAGGTTTGCGTTTAGTTCCCGGATTTTTATCACTGCCCGACGGCGACATATACAGAGTTGTCGCAGAAAGCCTGTACGTACAGCATGCAACAAGCAAAAAACATAGAACTGTTTTAACAATAAATAATCTGTTATTCATAATAATATCATTCTTTTAAATAAGACATGGTTTTTTATTTTTTGACATAATTGACAAATCTGTTTATTTTTTGACATAATTGACATAATTTTCAGAATTTACAGAACAGCTTACAAAGTCTGTTAATTTTGCAAATTTTGTTAATTGACTTCGTCGAACTAAAGGTTCTGTCAAAAAAAGGGAAAATAATGTCAAAAAGCCAATTCTGTAAAAAAAGAGTATCAAAAGCCTTTTGGGTAAGGCTTTTGATAACTCCACAACTGACGTGTGACTTTGCAGTTGTTTTATTTAAGATTCAAAATCGCAGAGAGGTCACATCTTTTTCATACTGCTGAATTTCGGAGATATAATCTTCGCCTACAGCAATATTGTTTTTCAGACAGAAATAGTCCCATACGGCATTCCACGGCAACACTTTTGCTTCTTCGAGCAGAGCCAGTCTTTCGAAATACTGCCCGTTTGCTTCGTATTGACCCAGCTTGTCGGCAGGTTCCAGGAGGGCTTGCAGAAACGCTTTCTGCGTCGACCGGATACCGATTACGTACGCGCCGATACGGTTGATGGAAGCATCGAAGAAATCCAGACCGATATGAACGCGTTCAAGCGCTTTTGCACGTACTACTTCTTTCGCCAGTTCGGCGATGTCGTCATTCAGAATCACAACGTGGTCGGAATCCCAGCGGATGGGACGGCTCACGTGCAGCATGATTTCGGGAGTGAACAGCAGCAGGGACGAAATTTTGTCGGCAATGTTTTCGGATATATGGAAATGTCCTGTGTCCAGAGTTACGATTTTCTGTTTCTTAGCTCCGTAGCCCAGATAAAAGTCGTAAGATCCGACAGTGTAACTTTCGAGCGCTATGCCGAACAGCTTGGCTTCGATACAGTCCTTCATGTTTTTGTAATCGGTTGCAAAGATGTCGTCCAACGACTGTTCGAGGATTTGACGGTATTTGTATCTGTTGACCGTTAAATCCTTCATGCCGTCGTGAATCCAGATATTCATTATACACGGATCGTTCTGGAATTTACCCATCTCTTCCGAAACGGTACGGCTGCGCTTTGTATGCTCGATCCAGAAATCGCGGATAGCCTTGTCGGGATTGGCGAGGGTCAAATCTCCGCTTTTCGGGTGTCCGAACGAGGTTGAATTGAAATCAAGTTTCAAATCTTTTTCTTTTGCCCATTGCATCCAGCTTGTGAAATGTTCCGGCTCAATCTGATCTCTGTCCACAATCTTGCCTTTGAAATCACCGTAAATAGCGTGCAGATTCAGACGGTGTTTTCCGCCGACTAAGGTCAAAACCTTTTCGATGTCGGCGCGAAGTTCGTCGATATTACGCGCTTTTCCGGGATAGTTTCCGGTAGCCTGAATCCCGCCGCCGCCAAGGTTTTCCGTAACTTCAAAACCGTTCACGTCGTCTGCCTGCCAGCAATGTATGGAAATCGAGACTTTTTGCAGTTTGTCCAGCGCTTTATCAACGTCGACGCCTGCAGCTGCATAGCGTTCCTTTGCTATGTCATACGCTTTTTGTACTAATTCTTCTTTCATTTCTATTATTTTATTAAATTATAAATTATTATATTTTAGACTGTTTATACTTGTCTGTAATGAGGCGAAAACTTTTCGTAAGCTTCGTCCCACTGTGCGGAATTTTCCGGATAGAATGTTTCCGGCGAAACGGAATTGCCGATTATGGCGCGCATCTCGCTCAGTGACTTGACTAAACCCAGTCCCTTCGCCTGTACCATGACATTACCGATAGCAGTGGCTTCCGAAGGTCCGGCAATCACCGGCAAACCAATCGAATTTGCAATCAGCTGATTCAGCAGTTTATTCTGCGAGCCGCCGCCTATGACATGCAGGCGTTCGATTCCGAAAGGCGCAACCTGACGGAGGCAATCCAGCACGTACTTGTATTTCAGCGCCAGACTGTCGAAAATACAGCGAATATATTCCGCATGATTACCGGGGATTTTCTGGTCTGTCTCGGTACAGTAAGCGGCTATGGCTTCGGTCATGCTTGCCGGATTGGCAAACGCCGGACAGTCGGGATCGATGATCGACCGGAATCCTTCAACGGAATCGGACATGCGAACGATTTCATCATAAGTATATGATTTGCCCTGCGATTCCCATTCTTTACGGCACTGTTCAAGCAGCCACATTCCTGTGATATTTTTCAGGAAGCGCGTCGTTCCTTCGATTCCGCCTTCGTTGGTGAAGTTCAGGCTGAAACTCTGTTCGCTGATAACCGGTTCTTTGACTTCGATTCCCATCAGCGACCATGTGCCGGAACTCAGATAGGCGAAATTTTCGTTTTCGGCCGGTATTGCGGCTATCGCCGAGGCCGTATCGTGTCCGGCGACTGCGATTACGGGGGGTTGTTCTATCCCGCATTCCCGGCAAATGGAGTCAAGAATATTTCCTGTGACTGTTCCGGGCATTACCAGAGGCGGCATCACGGAAGGGGATATGCCGACAGGCTCGAACAGTCCGGATTCAAACTCTTTTGTCCGGGGATTCAGTATCTGCGATGTGGAAGCAATCGTATATTCGCACACCCTGTTTCCCGTAAGCATATACGACAGGGCGTCGGGCATGAACAGTATGTTTTTTGCCGCTTTCAATGCCGACGACGATTCTTTCGAGGCCGCGTACAGCTGGAACAGACTGTTGAAGTTCATGATCTGAATCCCTGTCAGTTCATAGACTTCCTTACGGGATATTTTTTTGAAATATTCTTCCGGCGCGCCGTTTGTGTACGGGTCCCGATAAGCGCGCGGAAGTCCCGAAAATGTCCCGTCTTCGGCAACATATACGAAATCGACTCCCCAGGTGTCTATGCCAACGGAATCGATTTTGATTTTTTCGTTACCGGCGGCGCGCAGTCCGTTTTTCAATTCTTCAAACAGAGAATAAATGTTCCAGTAGTATTTATCCCCGATGCGAATTATTCTGTTTGGGAAACGGGTAAGTTCTTTAAGAATGACTTTCCCGTCCTGCAAAGTCGCCAAAATGGAGCGACCGCTCGTAGCGCCCAAATCAAATGCAAGAAAATGATGTATATTATTCATAATAATAACTTGTTTTTATGGTCTGTTAAACGTATTTCGCTGTTTATTTTTTAATCATGCTGTTTATTAAAACATTTTTCGGTTGCAAAGATATGTAAAATAAATTAAGCAGCGTGTATTTTTTTGTAAAAAAACATGCAACAAAATT
>JAISPE010000333.1 GCA_031275145.1 Prevotellaceae bacterium
TTCGTGAATGTAAAGGCCGTTTGATTGTTTCGGTCAACTCCCAGTTGTGGAGGGAAGCCCCGAACGGCGAAACCGTAAAGCAGGAACAAAAAATGCAAAATACCTTGAAAAATGCGAAAAAAAAGAATTTATCAGTGATTTTGATGACGCACATTCCTCCGTATGACAGCGAACCGGACGAGAAAGACGCGTATTACAATCTGCCGCAAAAAAAGCGGATGGAATTGTTGGCGCTGGCGAAAGACTGTGGAGTTTTTATATGGATAGCCGGACATACACACAAAACGAAGCGCCGCGAATATGAAGGCATTGCAATTTTAAACGGCGAAACAACATGTAACAATTTTGACGGACATCCTTTCGGTTTTCGTTTGCTGACTATATATCCCGATAACCGGTTTGAATGGGATTTCCAACTTCTGAAAACAGAGTAGATTTCTGCTATATAGACACAGGAAATTCTCTTCAAAGGGATAGAAACCCCCCTATCACTATAATAGTGACAGTTTGAAATGCACCCGAACTTTTTGTCAGCCGTTATATCCTGTTTATTTTTCATCTTTAACCAAATTTTGTATTCTTTGCGCTTTTTACGGACAAAGATTTTACCCGTTTTTTTCGCTTTTAATATTGGATTTCCCGTTTTAAGCATAAAAATATGTGCTGTTTAAAAATAAATTACTAACATTGCAAAAATTATAAATTTGTAATAAATGGATACAACAGTAAAACTTTATTCGTTATCGTACAAGGAAACAAGAACATATCTTTTTTCTTTGATTTTTATTGCGGGCAACATTGTGTTGCCCCAGATTTGCCACTTACTCCCGAACGGAGGACTGATGTGGTTGCCGATTTACTTTTTCACGCTTATTGCGGCGTATAAATACGGTATCGGCGTGGGATTGTTGACGGCTGTCGCATCGCCGCTCGTCAACAGTTTACTGTTCGGGATGCCGCCGGCAGCGGCTTTGCCCGTCATAATCATTAAATCGGTATTGCTGGCGGCAGGAGCGGCTTATGCAGCGCGTTTCAGCGGGAAAGTATCTTTGCTGGCAATTGCGGCGGCAGTAGTAGCGTATCAGGTAATCGGCACACTCGTCGAATGGGCTATCGTTGCAGACTTTTTCAGGGCGTTGAAAGATTTGAGAATCGGATATCCGGGTTTGCTGGTGCAGATATTTCTCGGATATGCAGTATTGAAAGCGTTGGTTAAACTGTAATTATGCAGACTAAAACATTCGACGAAGTTTTGGGAAAATTCGGGGCTGTCGTTTTTGCCGAGAATTTCGACATGATTGTGGCAGTCGCTAACGGCGGAATAATACCGGCGGCAATTCTCAATCAGCGGCTTAATGTCGAAATACAGCTCTTGAGAATCAACCTGCGGGACAATAATCAGCAACCGAAATACGACAGTCCCAGACTTTTGTCGCCCGTCGATTTTGAGTTTAAGGACAGGACTGTTTTATTAGTCGATGACCGCGTCAAAACGGGTGCTTCGCTACGGCTGGCAATCGAACTGTTGCAGGGAGCAAAGTTGATAAAAACCTTTGCCGTAAACGGAAATGCCGATTATGCGCTATATAACGGAGAATGTTTTAGATTTCCATGGATTTTATGATTTACGATTTTGGATTTTAGATTATTTTAGATTTGGCTGACGCAAGATGTGATTAACAAACAATCGTGCGTAAGCAATAATCTAAAAATCGTAAATCTAAAATAAAAAAATGATGAAGAAAATATTATTGATTTCGATTTGCATTTTCCTGCATATTCTGTTTGCAGGCAAGAGTTTTGCAAGAGTTATTTCGGATTCAGTACAGCTGGACGAAATTATCGTAACCGGCTCGCGAACGGAAACGAACCTGCGGAATTTACCCTTGAGCGTAACTGTCGTTGACGGCAAGACGATTGAAAACAGGCTCGAACAGTCGCTTTTACCCGTTATCACCGAAGAAGTGCCGGGGCTGTTCGTCACCGGACGCGGCATTATGGGCTACGGAGTATCCACAGGCTCTGCCGGAGGGATGAAAATCAGGGGAACAGGCGGCAGCCCGACTACGGGAGTTCTGTTGCTGATTGACGGGCATCCTCAATATATGGGACTTATGGGACACCCGTTGCCCGACGCATACCAGTCGATGATTGCCGAACGGGTGGAAGTTGTACGCGGTCCTGCCTCAGCCCTTTACGGCTCGAACGCTCTGGGAGGGGTTATCAATATCATCACGAAAAAGCAGACGGAAGACGGAGTCAAAACAAACCTCAGGGCAATGTACGGCTCGTATAACACCGTTGTTTCGGAAGTCAATAACCGTGTCCGTTCTGGAAAATTCAGCAGTTACCTCTCGTTCGGATACAATCACAGCGACGGAATCCGTAAAAACATGGAATTTAATCAGTACAGCGCTTACGGAAAAGTCGGATACGATTTCACATCCAGCTGGAAAGCGTTTGCCGACCTGAGCATTACGAATTTCGACGCCTCGAATCCCGGAACAGTTAACGCCCCGATAATTGACAACGACGCGGAGGTTACACGCGGCGTAACTTCGTTCTCAATTGAAAACAGGTATGACAGGACCTCCGGCGCTCTGAAGTTCTTCTACAATTTCGGACTGCACGAAATCGATGACGGATACCAGCCGAACGGCGTTCCGCGCGATTATCACTTCCGGTCGACCGACAATATGTTCGGCGTGTCGCTGTATCAGGCATTTAATCTCTTCACAGGAAACAGTATTACCGCCGGACTTGACTTGCAGCGCTTCGGCGGTCATGCGTGGAACAGTTATCTTGACGGCAGACCGGATTCGGAGATTGCCGAACGGGGAATTAACGACGTCGCCGGATACATCAACATCGAACAGAGCATATTCGCAAAGCTGTTGATCAATGCCGGTATCCGGCTCGACAACAACAGCCGGACAGGAACGGAATGGATTCCCTCGGTGGGGCTTAGCGTTCCCGTATCCGGTGCAACGGTGTTGAAAGCCATCGTAAGCAAAGGATTCCGGAATCCCACTATCAGAGAGATGTACATGTTTCCGCCGCAAAATCCCGACCTCAAACCGGAACGCCTGATGAACTACGAACTCTCGCTTTCGCAAACGCTTCTTGAGCAGAAGCTGAGATTCGACGTGAATCTTTTCTATATTAAGGGAGACAATGCAATACAGACGGTAATGTCCGATGGCAGACCCTTAAACATCAATACGGGCGAGATCGAAAATTACGGTCTGGAACTTGCATCATCATACAGAATAAGTCCGAATTTCAGACTGTCGGCAAACTACAGCTGGCTGAACATGAAATACAAAGTCGAAGCGGCTCCCGAGCATAAACTGTATGCCGGTTTCGACTGGTCGGTATCGAAATGGCGGTTTGCATCGGGCGTTCAGTATATCGGCAATCTCTATACCTCCGTAGCGGCGAACAATACAGTCAAAGATTCGTTTACGCTCTGGAATGCAAGGGTGGCGTACAGTATCTGTAAGCCATTGGAACTGTTTGTGAAAGGAGAAAATCTCCTGTCACAGAAATATGAAATCAACACAGGATACCCGATGCCGGAAGTTACGGTATTCGGCGGAATAAATCTGAGGTTTTAGATTTATGATTAGTAATTTTATAAAAATTATAAAAGTAAAATACAGTGAGTAAAAAAGACGGACCGTTAATATTGTTTGACTGGGCAGTAAAACAACTGCTGCGGAACAGGGCGAATTTTGAGGTGGTAGAAGGGTTTTTAAGCGAGCTTTGGGGACGGGATATTAAGATAACCGGTGTTCTGGAAAGCGAAAGCAATCAAACAGACCCTGACTTCACGTACGATCGTGTAGACATGACAGTAGAGGATGAATTGAAGGAACCCGTTTCGGTAAAAATACAGTTCACGTATGATACAAACTGCTTTCAGCGCATGTTATACAAAACGGCTAAAGCGGCTACAGACCCGAAAATAAAGAAGAACTGTTTCATAAACATAGTGTATTTCGATGTTTCA
>JAISPE010000335.1 GCA_031275145.1 Prevotellaceae bacterium
GTTCTCAAAAATTAATCGAATTTATAAATAATGGATAATATACGACAATTAAAAATCGCCAGGCAAATACAGAAGGATCTGGGCGAAATATTTCAACTGCGGGGAATGGCCGCATATCATGGTGCAATGATAACTGTCAGCGAAGTGCGCATCTCTCCCGACCTGTCTGTCGCAAGAGTGTTCCTCAGCATATTTCCCTCTGACAAGTCCGAAGATGTAATTGCAAAAATAGAGCAGGAAAACAGGACGATAAGAACCGAATTAGGCAAAAAAATAAGACACCAGTTACGCATCGTTCCCGAACTGCGATTCCATATCGACGAAACTCTGGACAAGCTGGAACACATCGATGACCTGCTGAAAATGTAAGAGATGAGATATGGGGTCATGTTCACAGAAAAATAATTTTGCGCTGATTTCAAATCAGCAGGCGTTTCTTTGTTTAGTGAAGGAAAATTAATAAAGTATAACAGTTTCTCCTGCAGGGCAGGGTATTCAAACGTAGACAGAAAACCTCATTTCCACCTAATTCAAAATAACAAAACAACCTAAGTAGCAATGATAAAACACATACAAACCAACCTCATTACCCCATTAAACCGAACCGGATGCCGTCGATTTAATGGGGTAATGAGGTCTGAGGTTTATATCATATTTCCAGGCTACTGAGGTTGTTTTGTTTTGAAAATTAGGTGTAAATGAGTACCCTATCAAAAATTTTAATTCAAAAAAACAAGAAACTAAAATGATTAAATATTAATCGGTTACATTTTAGTTCCATGAAAGTATCCCGTTAACCAGGTTAATTCAAAAAAATAAATAACTAAAATGATTAAATATTAATCGGTTACATTTTAGTTATATGAAAGGTTGTTTACAAAAAGCGTCGTTGTAAATGGCATATTAGGAGACATGTCGTCATTGCGAAGGCAACCCTTATTTCCCCCAAAAGCCCCCTTAGTAGCACAGGCAAATATCATACAGCCCTTATTCCCTGCTAAGGGAACTGTTGAAAATAAGGGTTTTATCAGTGCAAAACGTGACCCCCTTGTTTTCCAAAGACAACCTTAGTAGGGAATAAGGGGGCGGTAAAATAATCCCCGGCTACTACTAAGGGAGCTTTGTGGAAATAAGGGTTTTATAAGGGTCGCGGACTTTTCCGGTAAACGTCATCACATCTTTTCAGTTTCGGTACGAAACGGTTATTCGCAATGACGACCCGTCGCGGATTGCTTCATCGTTGTTTCGTCTCTACACTCTTCGAAAAGCGTCATTACCTTTTCAGTTTTGGTACGAAACGGTTATTCGCAATGACGCTTTTTGCAATCTCCCGGTCATTCTGTTTTCAGCGCTTTGATCGGGTTTGCGGTTGCCGCCCTGTATGTCTGCATACATGTTGTTGCGACGGTTACCGCACACATAAACAGCCAGCAAAGCACAAACACCCACCACCGGACTGATATCGTATATGCAAAAGTTTCGAGCCAGCGATTTGTGATGTAATATGCAAGCGGACAGGCGATGGTAAAAGCCGTTATCAACTGGACGAGCGCTCCGCGATTCAGCAGCAGAAGCACATCCCAGACAGTTGCTCCGGCGATTTTCCGGAGAGCAATTTCCCTTTCCTTTTGCCGGATATTGAAAACAATCTGCCCGTATACGCCCATAATAACAATGATGACGGTTATTATGCAGACTGCCGTCAACAGGTTTGCAAGATCGTTTTCCCTTTTATACCGGTTTTTCAGGTGAGTATCGAGGAAATTTATTTCAACAGGCAAACTGCAGAATTTCGTCCAGACTTCATTTTTGATCCACGATACTGTTTTCGGAATATCATCGCCTGTTATTTTGACGTATAAACAGTCCAGCCAGTAACTCTCTGTGACAATGAGCGCCATCGGTGCGACGGGATGGTGCAGGTCTTCGAAATTCACATTGTCTATTACTCCCGCAATCTCAAATGATTTCAACCGTTTTCCCGTTACGCCGGTTTGTCCGGATACTTCCTTCAGTTTTCTGTTAATAATTGCTTTCTCTCCGTGTCCGGCGTCCGGGAAATCATTTCCTTCAATCACAGGTATTCCGAAAAACGCGAGGAAATTATCCGCGACGCGCAGTCCTGTAAAATTCGCCTGTATATCCGAAGTTTGCCGTTCTTCCAGAGCAGGCCAGATACTGTTGCCGGCCTCCATTTCGGAACGGCTCGAACCGATAAGTCCCTTTGAAGCCGTACAGTCCAATATTTTAGGATTCTTTTTCAGTTCCGCTATAAATGCCTGCGTATTCTCTTTTATTTTACTTATCGGCAGATAAACAATATTTTCTTTCTGTATTCCATAAGAATAATTAACGGCGTAATCGTGTTGCTGTTTCATGAACACAACGACTGTTATCAGTGTAATGCCGACGGTAAACTGTATGAAAGTTAAACCGTTTCTTATCCGGACATTCTTTCTCGACTTTGTCGGCGAACCCGACAGTGTAAGCGCCGGGCTGAACGAAGTAACATAATATGCAGGGTATAAACCGGCGGCGAATCCCGCAATTACGGTGAAAAATCCGACGGCGGTCAATAGTTGCAGGTTACTGGCCGGAGACATGTCGGCGGCAAAAAAATGTCTCAAATCAATATTGCTGTTTATCATATTTATAAAAAATACGGATATAAGAAAGGCGACAGTGGAAAAGATTGCCGGTTCCGATGCGGTTATCAGTCTTAACAGTCGTGTATCGGCGCCGAATATTTTCTGGATATTCAAACTTTTCACACGTGTCGGGCTTATTGCTATTGAAAAGTTTATGAAATTGATATAAGCTACTGCCAGCGCTATGATGCCGACAAACAGCAGGGACAGCGTTGTTGCCGGATTTCCTTCTCCAAGTTCCGAAAAATGTATCTCATCAAACGGAATCAGATTATATGACATTGATTTATAAAACATTTTAAGCAGTTCCAGTTCATCTGTCGGGATATGTTCGCCCTGTGTCATTCGCTTTAAGAGATCGGATTTGTTCGATTTTACAATTTTCATCAGAACGAAATTATCTCCCTGTTCGGGACTGTCTTTCAGGTTATAGTAAACACCGTTTTGCAAAGAACAGTTATCCGGGAAATCTTCCCATACGGCGACTACCGTATATAAGGGTTCGAAATCCGGCCTGTCCTGATTTTCCATTTTCAAGGTTTTACCGACCGGATTTTCGTTGCCGAAAAGTTTTTTCGCATAACTTGCTGTAATTATTATTCTGTTCGGCTCGATAAACAGTTTTGCAGCGTCGCCCGCTATCGTCTCGGGTTTAAAGAAAGAAAAAAAGCCGTCGCTGATACCGATTCTTTTATTGTCTTCAAATCTCAGCTCTTTTCCGTCTTTTTCAATACTGTAATATAAGAGTTGCGTCCTGCTGTCCCATCTGTTAACGGAACAGATATCAATAATATCGGGATATGTCTGTTTCATTGTTTCTATTCCCTGTATCCCGAGATAACTGCCGGTATAGTTGCCGGAGACTTTTCCGTTAGTTCTGACATATAAATATACGTCGTCGGTATCTTCAAAATTCCCGTTGTAACTGAAATCATACCGGCACTGTATGACTGTCGTCGCAAAAACGGTAAAAGCGGCCGCCAGTCCAAGTATTACCATTATACCCGTAGTTCTGAACTTGCGAAGTATGTGCCAGAAGTTTCTAATGATTAAATTCAAAGTATTCATTGTATGTTATTTTATTAATACGGGAACAAAGATAATTCTTTTTTGACAGAATCCTTTTTTTTGACAGAATTTTCAGAATTTACAAATCTGTTAATTTTGAAAATTGACTTCGTCGAACTAAAGTTTGACTTCGTCGATTTAAAAATTCTGTTAATTGACTTCGTCGAACTAAAGTTTGGCTACGCCGATTTAAAAATTCTGTCAAAAAGGAATTCTGTCAAAAAAACTGTCAAGAAAAGGAATATTTAATAACTTTGACCTGTTATTATAAAAATATTTTACATGTTAAATTGAATATTATGAGAGATCTAAACAGACAGACATCTCCGAATAAACGGTATCCTGAACGAATTATTCAGTTTGGGGAAGGAAATTTCCTGCGCGCTTTTGC
>JAISPE010000133.1 GCA_031275145.1 Prevotellaceae bacterium
CTTTTCCTCTTCAAAATATTTATCGGAATATTCGACACCGTTTTTAAGCAGGGTGTACAGCAAAACAGCCAGTTTTCGGGCAACAGCCTTTATAGCGGTTTTATGACCTTTTTTGACGGGTAATTTGCATACAGACAGCCCAAAGCTGATTTACTGTTGTGTAGAGACTGTGCGCACATACGGAGAGCCTGAGTAGCCGGACTGTTTGTTTTACAGTAAGCGTCATTACGCTTTCTGTTTCGGTACGAAACGGGTATTTAAAATGGCGCTTTTTGTCTGTGGAATTTGAAAAAAATATTTCTAGCAACCTGTCTTTTTTACATCCCGCTCTTTTGTAAAGACGATGATATGTCTCTTCACAAGCCTGCACCGCGCAAAGAATCGCAAAGAACATATTGTTTTGATGTACGGTTATTTATTTCCGGATTTTTTGGAATATATCTCCAAAAATCGGTTTGTATTTTGTTTTTTCATATATTTGTACAGAATTTTATTCAGACAATATACAAATACAGAGGATAAAAGAAATGTAAATTTTAAATTTTTATACAATGAGAGCTATTCCGAAAAGACTGGATTTTTTTTGTTTGCTATGTATATTTATCTGTATACATGGCACATCTTATGCAGACGGTGGTTTGTATCTTTTTCCCAAAGGAGCCAAAGCAACAGGAACGGGTAAAAACGGACTGTTAAATGTTGATGTATGGGCGGTTTATAACAATCAGGCGGCTCTTGCTGCCATAGAAAATGTCAGTGCAGGAGTACACTACGAAAACAGATTTGTCATGAATCAGTTAGGCATAAGCGCCGGAGTGTTTGTCCTTCCTGCGCTGACCGGAACTTTTGGATTTGATATTGCCCACATGGGTGTTGAAGACTACGGAGAAACAAGAATTGGTGTAGGTTACGGTAAAAAACTGGCAAAAAGACTGTCGCTTGGCGTACAGTTCAATTATCACCTGTTAAGTTTCGCATCGGGATATCCTGATTTTTATACTTTTACCGGAGAAGTGGGACTGATTGCCGAGCCGCTGGACAATCTGTTTATCGGGGCGCATGTTTTTAATCCGACGTTTTCCAAACTTAATTCAATATACGAGGACCCTGTTCCTGTGACGTTTGAGTTAGGCACAGGATACAGAATCGCCGGAAAATTAATGCTGACGGCTGAAATCGAGAAAGAACGGAATGACGACATGTCGCCGCGATTCGGGATAGATTATTCTTTGTTTAAAAGTATGAGTTTACGGTCGGGAGTATCATTCAATCCTGTAGAAATCTGTTTCGGAATAGGATGGACTGCGAAAAAAAGGCTCAGTCTGGACTTTGCCTTCTATCATCACGAAATCCTTGGCTACAGTCCACAGATAAGTTTGTCGTACAGTTTCGGGAAATAATTCCCGATTCAACCGGAAACCGACAAATCGACGGACAGACACGGTTATAGCTTTGACTAAGGATATAACGGGGCAGATTTATGAAAAATATTTAACCCCTTTTTCCGAAATATATGGCTGAATCAAAATTTTTTATAATTTTGCATCTTTGAAATTAGACTTTAGGATATTATAAATAATTAAAAATTAGATGACAACATTAGAAACGTTAAGGACAAAAGCAGGATTATTTGTTTCGATAGTTATAGGTATTGCTTTGCTTGCATTCATTGTTAATGCTGACACTCTTGCCACTGCAAGGGCTATTTTCTCATCGGATAACGATATGGGTAAAATAGCGGGAAAATCCATAAGCAGAGAGGAATTTGAACAGTTGCTGGAATACAATACGCAAATTTACGAGGTCAATTATGCAATGTATTCCCAGAATGCTCCCATGAACGAGGAGGTAAAAGAAAATTTAAGGAATAAAACATGGCAGGACCTGTTAAACAAGTATGTACTGTATGCAGAGTATGAGAAAACGGGAATTGCAGTTCCCGATGCCGAACTGGCGGATTTGGCCGTGACGGGAACAAATTTATCCCCGATAATTACACAGTTATTCTCGAATCCCGAAACGGGGACGGTTGACAGAACTCAACTCCAAAACTTTGTGGCAAATGCTGACGGAATTGCCAAAGTCTGGTGGATTGACCTTGAAAAACAAATCAGGGAAAACCGTCTGTATGAGAAATATTCCCGGCTGGAGTCCAAAAGTAACTACATAAACTCCTTAGACGTGGAACACGCATTGTCCGGTGAAAAAAACAACATCGAATTTTCGTATATCCTGAAAGATTATGCTTCTGTTCCCGACTCCCTGATTTCGTACAAAAAGTCGGATATAGAAGATTATTACAATAAAAATAAACTGAAATACAAATCGACAAGGTCAAGAGATATTGAGTTTGTCGCTTTCACTGTCTCTCCTTCCGCAAACGACTACGAGAAGGTGATGTATAAGATGGAAGAACTTCAGGCAAAGATGGATACACTACATCCTGCCGCCCTGTTCCCGTTCGTAAGACGAAACTCCGATGTTCCCCCCGACAGTTTGTATTATAAGAAGGGCGAACTTCCTGCTGTGCTGGATTCGGTTGTTTTCAACAGAGAGCCCGGAGATGTTTTGCCTTATTATCAGGAAGGAGACACATATAATTTGACGGGAATAGTCGGTTTCAGAAATATGCCGGATTCCGTTAAAGCCGATCATATACTGTTCAGTCAGGAAAATTCCTCTAAAGTCGATAGCGTATATAATCTCCTTTTAAAGGGAGCAAGTTTCGCCAGCCTTGCCAAAGAATTTGGAACAGACGGGACAGCTAACAATGGCGGCGACCTGGGATGGTTTGCTTTTAAAAGCATGGTACGTCCGTTCAGCGATTCGTGTTTCTTCAATCCCGTTGGAAGCCTGATGAAAGTCAGGACGCAATACGGTACGCACATAGTCAAAATCAGAGATGCAAAACTTTATAACAGAAGGGTACAGCTGGCTACCGTAAAGAAAACAATCACTCCGGGAAAAGAAACATATCACAGTTATTATTCTCAGGCAAATAAAATTGCATCGCAGAGCAAGGGAAGTCTGGAGAAATTCAGGACGGCATGCGCAGAGGAAGGACTGTCGCCGCGGACGGAAACCAATATCGGGCTTGAAAGTAAATCTATAGGATTATACAAACAGATATCGGGACTGGTACACTGGATATACGAGGCGGAAGAAGGCGATGTTTCCGGAGTTTTGGAAGTAGACGAAAAGAATACATATATTGTCGCAGCCCTCACCAGAATCAACGAAGCCGGAATCCCTCCTCTTGCGAAAGTAAGGTCTCAGGTCATATCGGAAGTTGTCAGGCAAAAGAAAGCGGAGTACCTGATCAGGCAAATGTCGGAAGCTAAAAGCGATGCAGCGACAATAGACGCTGTTGCCGCCAAACTTGGCGTTAGCGTGACAAATGTCTCCCCTGCAATAAATTTCAACACTTCGTATATACCCACACTGAGAATGCCAGAATACAAGCTTACGGGAGCTGTAACAGCCAGTCCTGAAAATGAACTGTCGGAACCCGTTGCCGGAGAATCGGGCGTATATCTCTATGTTGTCACAAGTATAACGGAAAATCCTCAGGCGCAAACCCCTGAAGCTATAAAGTCACGACTGGAATTGAATAATTATTCTACTCTGTACAGAGTTTTGTTCGACAAAGCTAATATTGTTGACGACAGAGGAAAATTTTATTAATAGTTTAAACATAGTGAAAGGCGGCAATCCTGTTTTTTCAGGATTGCCGCTGTATTTTTGGACGGTATAGTTTTGCGATTAACTGTTTACCGCAAAGAACGCAAGGAGTTGCGCAAAGGTCGCTACGCCGAACAAGAGTGTTCAAACCCGTAAGTCCCGCAGAGTGGGCTGTAAAAAATGTGAGGTCGTTAAAAATATTTTTTCGTTCAATTTCCGTAATCAAAAATCCCGTAGGGATGAAATTGCTTTAGCTTACGGATATTGAGACGTATATAGAAGTCTCTTCCCCGACAATCAATAGCCGCCCGACATCAGGAACATCAACTGCAACAGTCAGCTTACGCAA
>JAISPE010000347.1 GCA_031275145.1 Prevotellaceae bacterium
AAGGAGTCAGGCCTTGCGGGAAACAGTCCCTGAATTTTTACTTTCCTCTATTGCTCTGCTGACAGCGAGAATCATACCGAAAGCGATGCATGTGATTATTATCGAAGTACCTCCTGTGCTTATCATCGGCAAATTCTGTCCCGTAACCGGTATTCCTCCTACGGATACGCCTATATGGATGAATGTCTGCACAAGAATGGAAATAAGCAGTCCCGACAGTAGCAGAGATGTAAACATTTTGCGGCATTTTTTAATAAGCTGCAAAACTCTGTAAAACAGCATAAGATATACCGCTATCACGGATATTCCTCCTAACAGACCGTATTCTTCGACAATCATTGCAAAAATATAATCGTTATGGGCTTCCGAAAGAGTTTTCCGGTAGACGCTTCTTCCGGGCGCTATCCTGAAAAATCCTCCGGAAACTATTGCATATTTCGCTGTTCTGGCCTGTTCGTAACCGGTTATCTCTTTTGTTTTTTTTCCTGCTGCCGTTTCTGTTTTCTTCCCGGGACTGAAAGTGGTTACAATCCATGTTTTAATCCGGTTTGCGCCGGTTTCTCCCCGTCCGATATCTTTATAAAAGAAAAGATATACAGTGATGACAACGAATACTAATAAAGCGCTTACAATCTGATATCTTCTGTTGGATGCCCCCATGAATATCATCAGCACCGAAGTTCCGCCGATTATCATAACATTGGACGTATGTGCTGTGATAATAAGCCCGCATACAATAATCAGCGGTATAATGGCCCGGTATATAAACTGTTTGGTGCTTCCGCCGAAACCATCGCTCAGTACTTTTGCCATATATACCACCATGACGACTTTTGCAACGTCCGAGGGTTGAAAGCTGCGGCTGAAAAGCCAGCGCTTTGCCACACCCGCCTCGCCCTGTACGAAGAACACTAATGTCAGACATATTATTACAAACAGCAAGGCTATCGGAACAAGCAGTCTGTAATATTTCAGCGGGACAAGGTGCATAAAGTATATGACGACAAAGCCGACAAACAGCAGCCATACATGTCTTGAGATTGCTCCCGTCAAATTCCCAGTCTTCATTGTCTGCCTGTATGTACTTGAATAAACAGACAGTATGGATATTGCGGCAAGCAGGAGCAGAAGAATCCAAATCTTTTTGTCGCCCATGAACCGTATTGGAAGAAGTTTCATCTGTTCAATTATTTAAAATCATTCAGTTTTAAAATCATAGTATTGTCTCCGAATCTGCTGTCGTATTCCTGTTTTTTCTCTGTCGCTTCGTCCCGCGAGGCAAAAGCGCCGATTGAAACAGTATATAAAACATTTGTTACAGAGAGTAATTCCGCCTTATCGTATCCGATTTTTCTGCATTGCAGTACAAATTTTTCCGCATTGTCTTTTTCCTCAAAACAGGCTACAACAAGATGATAGCCCGTTGCCTGAGGAAACGGATCCAGACTGTCTGCCGCATCGCAATCGCCGGATTTATCGACAATCACAAACTGACCGGCGGGTTTTTCTTTTTGGGAAGTAAACATGTCCGGCAGTTTTTTTGAACCGTATATATCGAAAACGACAAATGACAGAAAAACAATGAGAGTCAAACACAGACAGATTAAAGCGGAAACAAGCCGCAGTTTGCCTTTCTTTTCCTTTTCTCCGGGCAAACCGGCGTCGCTTTCGCTGTCGGCATCTTTATCCGTTTCTTCGAATACAAACCTGATACTTTCGTCCTTACAAAAATATCCCAATCCTGCGATATGATAATGCCGTCCTCTTTCTACTACGGAAATAATATTTTCGGCAAGTTCCCTCAAAAAACCCGCAGGATTGGCGATACCTTCCTTTTGCAGCTCGTCTTCCAAAAAACCGTCGTTGTATTTCAATAACGGTGAAAATACCGTATTCTCATCCGGGACATTGGTTATAAATGCCCCGATATCAGGGATAATAACCCGTCTGTTGTTTTGTATCAACCTGTAAAGTAATTCATCAAAATCGTTCATACCCGAATATTTTTACGACGAAACGTGCAAAATGTATTTCATCAGCACAGCCCCTGTTCGAGAACAGCCTGTGCGACTTTCATAAACCCTGCAATATTAGCGCCTTTGACATAGTTTACATATCCGTCGGGTTGAAGTCCGTATTTCACGCACGATTCGTGGATGTTCTGCATAATCAGTTTTAACTTCTCGTCGACTTCCTCTTTTGTCCAGTTCAGTTTCATTGCGTTCTGTGTCATTTCCAGTCCCGAAACCGATACTCCTCCCGCATTGACGGCCTTGCCCGGCGCATATAATTTCTTCTCCCTGATAAACAAAGCGACTGCTTCGGGCGTACATCCCATGTTCGATATTTCGGCGACACAGGTAACTCCGTTGTCAATCAGCTGTTGAGCGTCGTCGCCGTCAAGTTCGTTCTGTATGGCGCAGGGCAGAGCGATGTCGCATTTCAGTTCCCATGGCTTTTTGCCTTCGACAAATACGGCTTCGGGAAATTCTTCCGTATATGGCTGAACAACATCGTTGCAGGTCGCACGCAGATAAAGCATGTAATCGATTTTCGCCCCGTCCAGTCCCGATTCGTCGTAGACATATCCGTCCGGGCCTGAAATTGCAATGACTTTCGCTCCAAGTCCGGTAGCTTTTAACGCAGCGCCCCAGGCGACGTTTCCGTACCCCGATATGACAACGGTCTTGCCTTTGATGCCCGATCCGTGTCTTTGCAGCATGTGTTCAACAAAATAGACGCCTCCAAAGCCTGTCGCTTCGGGACGGATAAGAGAGCCGCCCCAGGTCATTCCCTTGCCTGTCAGCACGCCGGTGTTTTCGCGCGCAAGTTTCTTGTACCATCCGTACATATAGCCTATTTCGCGGGCGCCCACGCCGATATCTCCGGCGGGTACATCTGTGTCGGGACCGATATGCCGCCACAGTTCGGTGATAAACGCCTGACAGAAACGCATTACTTCCGAATCGGATTTTCCTCTCGGATTGAAATCCGATCCTCCTTTAGCTCCTCCCATCGGCAAGGTCGTGAGGGCGTTCTTGAAAGTCTGCTCGAAACCTAAAAATTTCAACGTAGACAGTGTCACCGAAGGGTGAAACCTGAATCCGCCTTTGTACGGGCCTATCGCATTGTTAAACTGCACCCTGTAACCCGTATTTACATGAATTTCTCCTCTGTCGTCCTGCCACGGAACTTTGAAGGTGAAAATCCTGTCAGGCTCAACAATCCTTTCTATTATTTTCGATTTCTCAAATTCCGGATGCTGATTGTAAATGCCTTCGATAGACTCTAAAACTTCGCGCACCGCCTGCAGATATTCCTTTTCGTGCGCATACTTAGACTCAAGTCCATTCATTATTTCCTCTACTTTCATACTCGTATTATTTATTAAAATTTACTTCCTTTATAACTGTTATACCTCTGTTTTATGCTTTTTGTTCTCAATCGTTTTTATGTTCTTGCCTCATAAACACCAATTTTTTCTACAATAAAACGATAGCAAAGGTCATAATATTTTCCGAATAAACAAAAAAATATCTTATTTCAATTAATTTCAATTCCCTGCCGGCAGTCATGCTATCTTCCCGCCGGCAGTCATGACAGAGTTGTCCCAAAAGTCCCGAAGGGTGGGGTGTCAAAAATATCGAATATTATAAAAAATAAAATAAATAAAACATATCAATCCTGTGCGGCTCAAGAGTTCTGAAATTGATGACATTTAGATTTGAGCAGTTTATTTCCAGACAACGCCTTTACTTTTATACAACACAACGCAGTCCGGATGCTGCGCCGACTAAACGTTGCCATGACACTGTATACAAAAGAATAAAATATCCGTCCCGTATTCAGTCCAATGCCTGTTCCAGATCTGCGATTAAGTCTTCGGCATTTTCGAGGCCTGCCGACAGGCGGAAAATCCCTTCTCCGGCAAAATCATTCCACGAATCATACTGTTCGGGATCATCAAATTTAAAGGAAGTTTGCAGTAAATCTCCGGAATCAAGATAAAAAATCAGAGAGCGATGATGTCCGAGAGAAACGGCATAATGTATTATTTGCAGTTTTTCGGCGATTTTTTTGATATTCCGTTTGTCTTTTACCTGAAAAGTAACGATACCCGAAAAGTTTTTCATTTGCCGTTTAATCAGTTCGTATTGCGGATGCGATGGCAGACCGGGATAAATCACTCTTTTGATTTCATGATGCTGTTCGAGATACGAAGCGATTTGCATGGCGTTTTCCTGATGTACCCGCATACGTAACGGCAAAGTTGCCAGTCCTCTGATAATTAGCCAGGCGTTGAAGGGACTTATTGTTCCTCCCAGACGGATTGATGTTTTCCTGCGCAGCAGTGCAAGATCGTTCTTACCGCCCAGCAGGACACCTCCCAAAGCATCGCCATGACCGCACAGATATTTTGTCAGGGAATGAATCACAAAGTCCGCGCCCAACTGTAAAGGTTTCGTTGCTATCGGCGTAGCAAAGGTGGAATCTACCGCAAGTTTTGCGCCCGCCTTTCGGGCGATAGCCGCTACGGCGGCAATGTCCGTAATCCTGAGTATGGGATTACAGGGCGTTTCCACATAAATAAGTTTTGTGTTTGACCTTATCGCCGCACTGACAGCGCCGGTATCGGATGTATTGACTTTCGTTATTTCGATGCCCAATGCGGGAATCAGTTCGTTCGTTATTTCCGACAGGGCAGCGTAGGCGACGTCGCTGATAACGGCATGGTCTCCGGCTTTTAGCAGATGGAAGAGCAGGGCGGTGACGGCTCCCATGCCGCTGGCAAAAGCTATGGCGCTTTCGGCTTCCTCTATTGCCGCAAGTTTCTCCTCCAGCTGCCGGACTGTCGGATTTCCCCAGCGGGTATAAACCCATGTACTGTCTTCGTCCATTTCTTCAACAGAAAACCCTGTGTCGGCATCTACGACAAATGTAGTGGACATCACTATATTCGGAGCCGAAGCCTTGGTTGCGGGATCGGGAAATTCGCCTGCGTGAATGGCTTTTGTCTGTTCTCCGGCGTACTGTATTTTCTTTCTTTCCATATCTCAATAAATTTGCACAAAGATACGGTTTTTCCGGTACGGCGACCCATACCATTTTTATGGTATTTTCGTTTATAAGGCAAAAAGAATTATCTTTGCGCCGAAAAAATGATATGATATGGATGCGATTAAGGCAAGTGAGGTTTCCAGCATTCTGAAAATGCAGCTGGAAGGTATCAGGACAAACATGGAATTTGATGAAGTCGGTACTGTTTTGAATGTCGGCGACGGGGTAGCCCGAATATACGGACTTAACAGGATACAGTCTAACGAATTAATTCTTTTTGAAGACGGGTCGCGGGGCATTGTTCTCAATCTTGAAGAAGAAAACGTTGGAGCGGTTTTACTCGGCTCGTCCGAAAAGATAAAGGA
>JAISPE010000176.1 GCA_031275145.1 Prevotellaceae bacterium
AGGAGGCGGGGATTGGGTGTCCTTACCTCCTTTGTTAAGCTGAACTAACCTATGAAAAACCAAATTCGACATATAAACACAACAAGAGTATGAAATGTTCAATAAAAGATGAAAAAAAACGCTTTTTCTTCGGTTTTTATTGAAAACTCCGGAAATATTGCCTGGCTTACGGATTGAGCCGGCGATCAGTAAGTCCCACAGGGATGACGTCAGACGATTATTGTCTGAACCGCTGATTTCTGTGATTGGTATGATTAACATGATTGGTATTATCAGTGTCCTGTCTGCGTCTGGTCGTCATTGCGAATATTCGGGTATTCGCAATGACGACAGGCGGGTAGAGGGCGGGGGGACGTGTTTTCTACCGATATTTCATTCCTGCGGGATTTTTGATTGCGGAATTTGAACGAAAAGTGGCTGGCGCCAGCCACTCATAACTCATAACTCATCTCTCATAATTAAACGGATAAAACAACATTTTTTAATTTAATTTTGTCATAAACAATTTCTTTTCTAAATTTGCGACCGTTTACAGTCTGAGAAAGGAGACAGTTTTGAGTAAAAAATATATAGAAATAAAAGGAATAAGAGTCAATAACCTGAAAAATGTAGATGTTCGGATTCCAAGAAATAAATTAACCGTAATAACAGGGCTTTCGGGTTCGGGCAAATCGACGCTTGCTTTTGATACGCTTTTTGCTGAAGGACAGCGGCGATATGTTGAAAGTCTTTCGTTTTACGCCCGTCAGTTTTTAGGCAAAATCAATAAGCCTGATGTTGATTCCATCAAAGGTATCCCGCCGACTATAGCGATTGCGCAAAAGGTGAACACATACAACCCGCGTTCAACCGTCGGAACGTCTACCGAAATATATGATTATATAAAACTGCTGTATGCCAGAATCGGACGGACTTATTCGCCGGTGTCGGGCATGGAAGTTACAGCGGATACGGTTACAGATGCTGTTAGCTATTTTGCCGGCAGACCGTCGGGAGAGAAAATCATGATAGTTTCGCGGATTAATGTGGAAGAGAGAGGGCTGATTGAACAGCTTACACTTCTGCTGGAGGAAGGTTTTTCCCGTATCCTCACAGTTAAAGGCAATCTTGCGGAAGCGGTCGGCATCAAAGACTTTCTCTCTGATTATGACACGAAATACAAAAGAAAAAAACTGCAAGCATATCTGCTTATCGACCGTTTACCGGTATCGTCCGACGAAGAAGTTCTCACCCGTGTCGCCGATTCGGTGCAGCTGGCTTTCAGGAAGGGAGAAGGCCGCTGTTATCTGTATATATGTCCGGACAGCGGTAAACCTTTCTTCAAAGTTTTTTCCAGCGCTTTTGAGCTGGACGGCATCACTTTTGAGAAACCGGATGTCAATATGTTCAGTTTCAACAGTCCGACGGGCTCGTGTCCAAGATGCGAAGGGTATGGCCGGATTTTGGGAATCGACGAAAATCTGGTTATTCCCGACAGGTCGCTTTCGATATATAACGATGCGATCGCCTGCTGGAGAGGCGAAACCATGCAGACCTTTAAAGAGAAACTTATATATGCCGCTCCCAGATTCAATTTCCCTGTTCACAGACCGTATTATGAGCTTACCGCGCAGGAACGGCGACTGTTATGGACGGGCAACGAATGGTTTGAAGGGCTTGATTCGTTTTTCGAAATGCTCGAATCCAATAAATACAAAATCCAGTACAGGGTTATGCTTGCGCGATATACAGGGAAAACGCTTTGTCCCGTATGCAATGGCAGCCGTTTGCGCAAGGAAGCGGATTATGTGCGTGTCGGCAATACAACCGTATCCGAACTGTCGCTGATGTCACTGAAAAGCCTTCTGAGATTTTTTAACAATCTTGAACTTACGGAATATGAAGCAGCAATCGCCGGCAGGACAGTGATCGAAATAAAAACCCGAATACAGTGTTTACTCGATCTCGGGCTGGAATACCTGACATTAAATCGCCTGTCGAATACTTTATCGGGAGGAGAAAATCAGCGGATCAATCTTGCCGTATCATTAAGCAGCAATCTGGTCGGCTCGCTGTATATTCTGGACGAGCCAAGCGTTGGCCTGCATGCGAGAGACAGCCTGCGTCTGGTCAAGGTTTTGAGGGAATTGCGCGATCTGGGAAATACTGTCCTTGTGGTTGAACACGATGAAGAAATAATAAATGCGGCCGACGAAATAATAGACATCGGGCCGTTGTCGGGAAGTCTGGGCGGTGAAATTGTTTTTCATGGCAAAGCTGACAGTCCGACAAAAGACGAAGTGGAAAAATCTCTTACTCTTCAATATCTTGCCGGTATGGAAAGAATCGAAATCCCCGGATACAGGCGGAAACTGAACCGTTATATCGAAATAATGGGAGCAAGAGAGAATAATCTGAAAAACATCAACGTAAAGATACCGCTGGGCGGGCTGGTTGCCGTTACCGGAGTAAGCGGATCGGGTAAATCGACTCTGGTTAGCGGAATACTTTACCGGGCCATGCTGCATATATTCAATCAACAAAACCTCAAAGGATGCAATTTCGACAGACTGTCCGGCGACGTTTCGTGTATAAAAAAGGTAGAAATGGTTGACCAGAACCCGATAGGAAAATCGTCGCGATCAAATCCCGCAACATATATAAAGGTATATGACGATATCCGCAAACTGTTTTCGATGCAGCTGCATGCTGTATATAACGGATTCGGTCCCTCGCATTTTTCGTTCAACATAGATGGCGGAAGATGTGAAGAATGTCAGGGAGAGGGATATATAAAGGTTGAGATGCAGTTCATGGCCGACGTAGTCCTCGAATGTGAATCGTGCAGGGGTAAAAGATTCAGGGAAGAAGTTCTGGAAGTGAAGTACAGAGATAAAAATATTGCCGATGTGCTGGATATGTCGATAGACGAAGCGGTAAAATTTTTCGGAAACACGGAAGAGAATCTGGCTAAAAAGATAGTCCGCAAGCTTTCCGTATTGCAGCGCGTGGGACTGGGCTATGTCAAACTTGGACAGTCGTCGAATACATTGTCGGGCGGAGAAAGCCAGAGAGTAAAACTCGCATTTTTCCTTTCAAAGGAAGATATGCAGGAACATACACTGTTTATTTTTGACGAGCCGACAACAGGATTGCATTTTCACGATATCCGTAAACTGATAGATTCGTTCAACATTCTGATCGACAATGGCCATTCTGTGGTTGTGATTGAACATAATCTTGATGTGATAAAGTGCGCCGACACAGTTATCGACCTTGGCCCCGAAGGAGGAGAAGAGGGCGGATATATGGTCTTCCACGGCTCTCCCGAAGAACTGATTAAATGTAAAGAATCATATACGGGAAAATATCTTAAAAATAAATTTGTTTAGCGAGCATTACGAAATAAGTCGCCCAACCGCTTTGCCTGAAAGACAGAATTTTCATAACCGCAGGTCGTTGACCGGCCTGATGTCATCAATTTAAGGGAAAGGCTGCAGTTCATGGCAATCCGTTAAGAAACTTTAGTTCGACGAAGTCAATGCATCGCTTGGTAGAAACGCAGACAGGTACAACCTGCATTCCGTTAGGAATGTTTCTGTCAAAAAAGGAACTCTGTCAAAAAAAAGGGGAAATTCTGTCAAAAAAGGGGAAATTATCATACTTTTGCAGCGGGAAATATTATTATTTTATGTTGTATTCTCAAGGTTTTATTATGTTTAACAGATGTTTATGGAGACAAAAAGAA
>JAISPE010000084.1 GCA_031275145.1 Prevotellaceae bacterium
ATGCAGCAAGTTTCACGGCAGTCCGGAAGTCCGAAGGACTTCAATATGAATAACCCCAAACAAACGCAGTGCAGTTCGGGGATAGCAGCAACCCCCGCCTCAACTCCGAAGGAGTTGAACTGCTTCGCAGTTCTGATGATGAGGCGACAGTACCCCCGGGCTGCGCCTGCCGGCCTGCTCGGAGTTATTGGCTACGCCGAACTGAAGTTTCATATTTAACACCTTCGGTGTTAGAGGATGAGCTTGTTATAAGGATATTGCGAAAAACGTTGTTGCGGGGAGCAGCAACGAAGCAGTCCGACTCACAAATTTATGCCGACGATAGAAGTATAAATATAAAACAGATAAATATTTATGAAGATAAGAACGCTAATATCAGTTCAGATTATTGTAAGCGCTATATTTTTATCCTGTAACATGGAAATGACAAAAGAAGAAAAAGTATTGATTAACAGCGGTACAGCGGATGAGCCTTTCCGTGTGCTGCTTACGGCCGACAAACAGGATTCGCTCATCCTCCGAAAAAAATCGAAAATGATCAATATGGAAAAAGATGCGGCTGATTTGAAATTACTTGTAGAACGGTTGAAAGTTACGCTGGATGTTGAAAACGGCGTAGGAATTGCGGCTCCGCAGGTCGGCATTTTGCGGAATCTGTTCATTATCGTGAGAGTAGACAAGCCCGGTATGCCCGTCGAAACGGTCATAAATCCCGAAATTGTTTCGCACTCCGAAGAAACCGTATGTTTTGAGTCCGACGGCTGCCTGTCTATTCCGGAAATATCCGGTAATTCGATCCGTTATTCATGGATAGAAGTAGAGTATTTCAATATCGACGGGAAAAAAATCAGGGAAAAACTGACGGGACATTCACGTAAAGATAATTTCGCCGCTGTTATCTTCCAGCATGAATACGATCATTTACAGGGGATTCTGTTTGTCGATAAATTATGTAAGCTGTTCAACGGCAATTTCTGAGGAATCATATCGCTGGAAGTGGAATTTAACGTACGTGCCGGTTTTCCGGATATGACATTCAGCGCTGCGGACAGTACTGTTTCGTTTGTATTTCCGAGAGGAATGCTGTCGTACAGAGGCTCGGTGATTTTTATATCCGGCTCGAAAGCATAATCCGTATTTCCTGTCCGGTTGGATATCCGCATTACCGCAGGAACGATTGCCCAGGTGTTTATTCTTTGTTTTTCAGGGTCTTCTTCGTACAGAAAAAGCGAAAAGATATTGTTTCCGGCGGTCTTGTTGCCCACAATAACTACATTGACAAAAGGTTTCAATCCGTTTATCAATATTTCGCCGATAGCTCCCGTTTTCGGCGAGGTCAGGATGAATACTCTGTTCAGATTATCTCCTATATTGTTCAGTGTTTTATCTTTAAGCATATCTGCGAAATACAGATTCAGATAATCGTCGCCGAACCGGCTCAGGATATTTGCCTGTAAAGATTTATTATATTGATATTTCGCATATATCCCGCCAGTGTTCTGAGCGGGTACAATCATTGAGGCCAAAATCATGGAACTGAAAATATTTCCTTTTTGATTATATCTCAAATCCAGCAATAATTCGTTAATATTTTCCTTTTTGAATTTTTCGAAAACATCATTTAACTGCATATCGTATTCTTTCGACAAATCGCCGTTGTCCGAAGTAAACGAATTGTATATCAGATAACCTGTTTTGCCGCCGGCCAAACTGTACACCGTATCCAGAAAAACAGGATTTTCCGCAAATTCCGCAACCGGAACATTATAGACTGTTTCCGGATTATCGCTGTCCTGTACGGTTAAAGCGTGCTCACAAACAGTCCGGGCAATCAAATCATTATAATTATGTACCGACAGGCTTGTGCCGTTGATTTTTGTGAAAATCATACCTCTTTTCAAACCGGCTTCGTCGGCCGGAGAATTTTTGATGATATACGTGATTTTACCTTTTACAGCATCGCCGCCGGTGGAATACAGAAAATACGAATATCCGGGCTTCCGGTTGTCCGACAATTCTGATAATAGCGGTTTAAAATTGCTTACGATATACGAACATTTGTCGCCGGGAATAATTGCCTTTGCGAAAAAATGACTGGGACTTTCGCCCCTGTTTTCTCCCTGCATGTCTATCTGGTCATTCCACAGATAATATTGCTCCATATTGTCTGCAATCCACGAGTTTATCACTTCGTAATCGGACAATACGACAGTTTCGTGTTTATTTTCACAGCAGGACAGCATCAAAAATAAACATGCTAATATTATCAATCGTTTCATGTTTTACCGGCTATAATGTTTTATTTTTTTCACTATCGCCCGCTGACATACGGGACAAAATTCTGCGCCTATGTCGTTCATTCGGCAATTTTGTTTTGGGCTGTATATGCTTTTGGATACATATCCCCCACCTTCGAATACTCCAAGTGCATCGCCGTATTGCGATTCACGCGGGGTCGGAACGGGAATATTTTTGTCAAGCATGTTCTTCCATTTGGAACCGAAATCGACCAATGTAGTAATATTGGCTTCCCATGGCTCGGTTTCGAAATTATAAAAGTCGGAATATGCCACTTCCGAATCATAATATTCGTCGGCCAAACCTGCGAAACTGTGACCAAACTCATGTATGGCAACCATATTTGCGACCGTATTACCGGCTGTCGCCATCGCATACCAGTTGTAGAATCCTCCGCCGCCGTACTTGTCGCTGTTGACAAGTATAAAAATAAAATCACAGGGCACGTTGGCTGCCAGATTATATATCTGTTTGTTGTCTGACGCGGTCAGGTATCTGTCGATATCGAAAGAGTAAAACGAACTGTTTAATACCGTATTGCGATATATTCTTTCGCCCGGTATGTCTGTCCCCGATTCTTCGGAAACGGCTGCTACGGCGTATATGTTGAATTTGTCGCGGTATTCGCTGAATGGCGACTGTGAGAGAATATATTCCGATATGTTCGAGACATCGCCGTAAAATTTCGACTTTTCTTCTTTGGTGTAACCTTCGGCGATAAAGGCTATATCTACGTGATCAACAGGGTTTCCATTGTCTGTGATTTTCTTCCATTCACACTTGACGCGCAGTTCGGGACGTATGAAATAATCGTCGGGGTTTATGTCCATGGAAAATATTTTACTGAACAGTCCTGTTTTAAAGTCGCGTTCTTCTATTTCGAAGATGACTGCGGAAAGCGGAAAAGGCAACACTGCCGTAGCCGACATTGTACGCGAAACGGTTTTAGCTTCGACGGTCGTCTGCCATTCCTGAAATAAAGTACTTGTCCCTCTGCTAAACAGCAATTTGCCGCCCGCTTTATCGTATACATTATATCTGATGTTGCCCATATCGTCTTTATCTTCGGATAACCGTTTGGGACCGCCCCAATACGGCTCTTTAATTAATTCATCAAAAAATATTTCCGTTTTTCCGCTGTTTCCGGCATAATAATAATCGATCCTGAGTGTTCCGTCTGAAAAGAAATTCTCGAACGAACTGCAGCATACTGATGTGTATGCCATTGTAAACCATAATGTATATAGAAATGTCTTCATGTAAATATAATTTTATTTATAAATATTTTTAAACCCCAAATATATGATAAAAAACTCAAAACATACATAAAAACAACAACTGTTTGATTTCTTTGTTCGGGAAAGTCCGTTTTATGACAGAATTTTTAAATCGGCGCAACCAAACTTCAGTTCGGCGCAACCGGCTAAAATTTCTGTCAAAAAAATAAAGGATTTTCCTGACTGTCAAGAAAATCCTTCAATATATAAAAACTCGAACAAGCAATCAAAAACCTGATTTCTGTTTACCCGACAAAAGAGGCGTTCTGGCGCGAGAACCGGAAACGGAAGATGCATTGTCATCACCATAAGAATAAAAATACCATTTAGCGCCGGAAGGAACTGTGGTTGTTATGTCAACGGTATAGCTATTCCCGCTCTCTGTTACTTTACCATAAATAATATTCCATCCTTTCTTCAGATGCATATTATATTTCTCTGTTGCCATATATGTAACACCACTGTATTCTTCGGTATCGGTATAAGCGCCTGTAATGGATAAATCACCGTCCACATACATAAGTTCTCCTTCCCATTCTTCTGTTCCACGGTAAAATAAGCCTACATTGCTGTTCGATTTATATGCCTCTAAATACGCATATCCTACTTTCACCCTACTGTCACTTACCGTAATGCCGGAAGGAATATAGCCAAATGATTCAAGATACCAGTTGTTCAGACTTTCCGGAAGGGTTATCGTAAATCCTCCGTTTGTATAGTCGGCGCTTGTGAGCGCGACATCATCGATTTCAAGTTTTACCGCGTCAATCAGGCTGTTATATCTGCCGCCGTTTTCTACCGCAACAGTCAGGGTATTGCCAATAACGCCGCTATTAGCTGATTTTTGTTTACCCGAAAAAAATGGCGTTCTGACGCGAGAGCCGGAAACGGAAGACCCATCACCATTATAATAAGGTCCATAATACCATTTAGCGCCGGGAGGAACTGCGGAGATTACTTCAACGCTATAGGTATTCTCGCTCTCTGTTTCTTTACTATAGATAATATTCCATCCTTTTTTCAGATTCATATTATATCTTTCTGTTACCGTATATGTAACGCCATAGTATTCTTCGGTATCGGTATGAGTACCTGTAATGGATAAATCACCGTCCACATATATAAGTTCTCCTTCCCATTCTCCTGTTCCACTGTAAAATAAGCCTACAGTGCTGTTCGATATACATGCTTCTAAATACGCATATCCTGTTTTCACCTTACTGTCACTGACCGTAATGCCGGAAGGAGTGTCGCCAAGTGATTCAAGATACTGACTGTTCAGACTTTCCGGAAGGTTTATCGTAAATCCTCCGTTTGCATAATCAGCGCTTGCAAGCGCGATGTCGTCGGCATCATTGTAAACTCCAAGTTGTACCATGTCAATCAGACTGTTATAATTATTGTTTTCTACCGCAACAGTCAGGATATTGTTAATAGCGCCGCTTTTAGCTTTTCTTTTAACTTTGTTTTCATCATCGTCTTTCGTACAGGAACTCAAAGCTACAACCGTAAACAGGCAAACGAAAGCCATCATTAAAAAATTTCTTTTCATGTTATTATTCATTTATTTATATAATCATTAATTAATAATTCACTTTACGGAAGCATTACATTCATAATTTCAGTCCAAAAATGTTTTTGGGGATTCGCTGACTTTCCTCCGAAGGATTCTACGGAAATCGGGGGAAATATGTCTGAATACTTATGCATTTACCTAAAATTTATTTTTTACAATTTGAGGACAAAAGTAATGCTTTTTTCTTAATTGCAAAAAAAGTTTCGTCATTGTGAATATCCGTTTCGTAGCACAACTGAAAAGAGATGACAAGGCAACGACTAAACTTGCCTGTTAGAACTTCCCGCAAAATATTTTCCAAAATATTTTGCGGTTCCGGATAAAACAGTTACCTTTGCGCCCGGATTTGAGTGGGGCCCATAGCTCAGTTGGTTAGAGCACCTGACTCATAATCAGGGGGTCGCAGGATCATGCCCTGCTGGGCCCACCAAGGTG
>JAISPE010000166.1 GCA_031275145.1 Prevotellaceae bacterium
CACAACGGAAAAAAATCTTAAAAAAAGTTAATGAAAAGGGTAAAAAATATGCTGTTAGTGGAACTGAGAGTGTCTGAACTGTGATTTTTGTCCCTGAACTTGATTCAGGGTTTATGACTGGTATGATTGCTAACATTGTCTGAACCGCTACTAAGGGGGCGTTTGGGAAAATAAGGGTTGCATCTGCCGTAAGCTTCCGCATCCCTTAGTAGAGTCGTTCCTGCGGGACTTTGCGCCCTTTGCGAAACACTTTGCGCTCTTTGCGGTAAAAAATTGTCGAAGAATATGGCGACGAAGCAATCCACGACCTTTCTGGATTGCTTCGTCGCTACGCTCCCCGCAATGACGAAGAGGCGGGAAAATGCTCCTCTTTTTCTGTTACTGAGGTTGTTTTGTCTTTAAAATTAGGTGTAAATGAGGTTTTCTGTTCCCCGCAATGACGATGAGGCGACGACAACCGTAGTGGCAAAAAATTACTTTATTAATTTCCCTTCACTAATTCTGTCAAATAAAGAAGAATTTCATTTTATATCGAAATCCAGCATCGGTTTATTTTCGATATAACCTTTCAGATTATAGCCTGTTTTTACGCTTCCTGTTCCGTCGGGGGTTCCGGTAAAAATCAAATCTCCGATTTTTAAGGTGATAAATTGGGAAACGTATGATATAATCCTGTTAAAAGAGAAAATCAGGTCGGATGAATTGCCTTTCTGTACGGTTTGACCGTTCAATTCCAGACGGAAATTTATGTTGCCGATATTCTCAAAATCTCCAACCGGTATGAAATCGGGACTGACCGGGGCTGAATAATCGAATCCTTTAGCGATTTCCCATGGCAATCCCCTTTTCCTGCATTCAGTCTGTATATCTCTGGCCGTAAAATCGATACCTAACCCTATTCCGGAAATGTACCTCGCTGCAAACTGTTCGGGAATACTCCGTCCCACGCGGCATATACGCAAAACAAGTTCGGTCTCGTAATGCAGGTCTTTTGTGAAGTCGGGATAATAAAACGGTTGGTTGTTACGGAGTAATGCCGTTTCCGGTTTCAGGAAAAATACGGGATTCAGAGGCGTTTCGCCGGCAAATTCTTCGATGTGTCTGGCATAGTTCATGCCGATACAAATGATTTTCATTATAATGTAATTATATTCGGATTCCTGCAACGGGGCTTTTTGCAATATTATTACAAAAAGCCCCGCATATACTGCGGATAACGAAGCAGGAATCAATTATCAACCGAATCAGTACTCTTCCGATTTATCGGGAAAATCCCCCGATTTCACATCTTTTATATAGTTACTAAAAGCTTCGAGCATATTTTCGCGAAGGTTTGCATATCTTCTCAGAAAGCGCGGCGAGAAACTTTTGTTCAGTCCCAGCATATCGTGTGAAACGAGCACCTGTCCGTCTACGCCTCCGCCAGCGCCTATACCGATAACCGGAACGGTAAGCTCCTGTGCGACCGTAGCGCCCAGATCTGCCGGAATTTTTTCGAGGAGTACGGCGAAACAGCCTTCGTTTTCCAGAAGATGAGCGTCTCTGATAAGTTTCGAGGCCTCTTTTTCGTCTTTAGCTCTGACAGCCCATGTCCCGTATTTGTGTATCGACTGCGGCATAAGCCCAAGATGTCCCATCACCGGGATTCCCGCGGACAAAATTCTCCGCACAGACTCGATTACCTCTTCGCCGCCTTCCAGCTTCACCGCATCGGCAGAACTCTCCTTCATTATCCTGATTGCCGACGACAGAGCTTTCTTCGAGTTGCCCTGATACGAGCCGAATGGCATATCGACAACAATCAAAGGATTTTGGATTGCCCTTACCACCGACTGCGCATGATAAATCATCTGGTCCAGCGTCATGGGAAGAGTGGTTTCGTGACCGGCCATCACATTCGACGCCGAATCGCCGACCAGCACAATATCAATGCCCGACACTTCGTCGATGATACTTGCCATCGTGTAATCGTAGACCGTCAGCATGGCGATTTTTTCGCCCTTTTGCTTCATTTCGCTAAGCTTGTGGGTCGTTATCACCCTGTTTTTTCCTGTTATCGACATTACTGAAGAAGTTTTTTTACCGTTTCCGCAATCAGTTTCCCTTCGGCTTTACCGGCTAACTGTTTAGATGCTGCGCCCATGACCTTTCCCGTATCCTTCACGCCGGCAGCCCCTGTTTCTTCGATAATAGCTTTCACTGCCGATTCGATTTCCTCCGGGCTTAACTGTTTGGGAAGAAATTCCCCGATAATTGCGGCTTCGGCAAGTTCTTTGTCTGCCAGTTCCTGACGGTTGTTGCCGGAGTAAATTTCCGCCGTTTCACGCCGCTGTTTCACTAATTTTTGCAGCATTTTTATTTCGGCCGCTTCATCGAGTTCTTTGGCGCCTTCCGATGTTTTCGCCAGCAAAATGGCCGCTTTCACAGCTCTTAACGATTCGAGACGGATTTTATCTTTGGCCAGCATGGCTGTCTTTATTCCGTCGTTTATTTTTTGTTCCAATGACATATTAATTAATTTTTATAATTTGAATTACAGTTTGGTACTGATATAACGTTCGGTTGTATTGGGAAGAACGACCAGAATGGTTTTCCCGAAATTCTCCTCGCACTGCGATATCAGCGTTGCGGCATGTATAACCGCACCCGAGAGTGTATCGATAATCATACCTTCCGTTATTGCAATTTCTTCGGCCGTCGATGCGGCATCCTCGCTGTTTATCCCGACTGTCTCGTCTGCATGACATTCCGGCTTGCCGGATACGGTTTCCGCATCCTGTTTCAGTCTGACCGCCACCATTTTTATGTCCGGATTCAGTTCTTTCAGGAAAGACAGCAGATTGTTTACCTGAGTCTGAAAATATTTTTCGGTATCGGCGCTGACAATAAGAATATTCACGTTTTTGCAGGCATATTCCCAGATATCGCCTGTTTTCTGTATTTCGGGAACTTTATCGGCAAACTGTTCGAGGGTTACAGCGCCAAGTATTTCATCTGCCAACTGTTTAGCCTTTTCGATAGCGCCTTCGATGCCTTTTTCTCCGGGCGTCAGCACGACCATTGCATCTAAAGCCCTTATCAGGCTTATATGCTTTTTGCTCATCGTATCGGGCATGGTCAGAATGAGTTTGTACCCTTTACGCTGGATGCTCCATGCAAGACCTACGCCCGATTTGAAGCAGGGTTCTACCAGAACAGTATTTCGTTTGTCTATCAGACCGTCTTTTTCGGCATGTTCGATGATTGCAAGCACAACCCGTTCGAAATTCGGAATAATCGCCCTTTTCGAAAAGGAATCTTTATTGGCAGGATTGAATGCATCGACCTTCACCAGCAAGTCAGTCTGCAATTCATACATCTTCATATAACTGCTCAGTCTTATCAAAGGTGTATGTTTCGCGAGTTCTACGTCTGTCTGTTTACTATAAAATGTTGACATATCTATTTATTGCAATTGCGGTGCAAATGTAGCATGTTTTTTTGATTTGAATTACAAGTTTAAACACATTATGACAGAAAGCATGAAATTTCAATCGATTCCGATATATTTGTGCATTTGCAGAGATAAAATCCATTGAGTATTCTGTTTGATATATTCAATTATACAGGGAGTGATTTTTTCGTGTACACTCCATTCCGGCTGCAGGAAAAGCAGACAGTTAGCGGTCAGAGCGGCATTTTCTTCAGCCCATTCCAGATCTGCCGGATGTTTGATAACCGCTTTCAGTTCGTTTGCTCTTTGCAGATTTTCCACAAGTGGCGGACTGTTGAGTTTCGGGGACAGGCAAATCCAGTCCCATTCCCCGGTTATGTGATGATTTCCCGCCGTTTCCAGAAAACATGCTTTACCGTTTTCTTTCAGCAGCCGGCACAGAAATTCCAGATTGTGTATCGTCGGCTCTCCTCCGGTAACGATGACCGTATCGGCCGCCGTCTCCAGAACTCTGTCCACGATTTTTTCTACGGGAGTATACGTAGACCTCTTGACGTTCCACGCTGACTTGCTGTCGCAAAAATCACAGCAGACATCGCATCCGCCCAGACGGATAAAAAACGCCGCTTTACCGCTGTGACAGCCCTCTCCCTGAAGGCTGTAAAAACATTCGGATAAAGGTAAGCTGCCTGTCTGATTCAACAGTTCCATCGTATGCATTTGTCCGCAAAGATGCAGAATGTGTCTTTGCGGAATATTTTCGGGTTACCGTTATACATTATGTTACAACAGTCTTGCTCTCAGTTTTTCACCTTCGCTTTCATATCCGGCTTTTCCGAGCAGTGCAAACATGTTTTTCTTGTACGCTTCGACACCGGGCTGGTCAAACGGATTCACACCAAGCACATATCCGCTGATGCCGCATGATTTTTCGAAAAAATATATCAGCTGTCCGAGGATGTATGCGTTCAGTTCCGGTATTTCTATACGGATGTTTGGAACGCCGCCGTCGATATGAGCCAGCATTGTACCGAGTTCGGCCATCCTGTTTACCTCGCTGATCCGTCTTCCGGACAGGAAATTCAACTGATCGAGATTTTCCGCATCTTCGGGGATAACGAGTTCCTCCCGTGGTTTTTCGATGCTCACAACGGTCTCGAACAGCATCCTTTCACCTTCCTGTATATACTGTCCCATCGAATGAAGGTCGGAAGTAAAATCCACTCCGGCGGGGAAAATTCCCTTTCCGTTTTTCCCTTCGCTTTCGCCGAAAAGCTGTTTCCACCATTCTGTCAGACTGTGAAGTCTGGGACTGTAGCTGGCAAGTATTTCGATTTTTTTACCGTTACCGTACAAAAGATTCCGCACAACGGCGTATTGAATACAGATATTTTCTTCCGCAGGCACATCGACCTGCGAAGCCTTTTCCATGTCGGTCGCACCTTTAAGCAGGATTCTGATGTCTATGCCTGCGACGGATATCGGAAGCAACCCGACAGGCGTAAGAACGGAAAAACGCCCTCCGACATCGTCGGGAATAACAAAGGTTTTGTACCCTTCCTGTTCCGACAGTTTGCGCAATGCTCCGTGCGAGCGGTCGGTCACTGCCACGATTCTCTCCTTGGCGCCTTCTTTGCCGTATTTCTGCTCTATATGCCGTTTGATAATCCTGAAAGCTACGGCCGGCTCCGTTGTCGTTCCCGATTTTGAGATAACGATGCAGGCGACTCTTTTGTCCTCAATAAAATCAAGCAGCTCCGACAGATAATCTTCGTCAAGATGATGCCCCGCGAAAATAATTTTCGGACTGTCGCTGTCGATATACGCCTCGAAACTTGAGTTTAACGCTTCGATAACGGCTTTCGCCCCCAGATATGAACCGCCTATACCCGTCACAATCACAACATCCGATATTTCTTTCAGATTTTTCGAAACCGTCTCGATTTCGGAAATATCGGATTCGCTAACAGACAGCGGTAAACTTACCCATCCGAGAAAATCGCTTCCCTTACCTGTCTTTTCATACAGCGATCTGTTTGCCGCTACAGCCTTTTCGACAAGGCTTTTCCCGGTTTTTTCATCAACGAATGGAACTGTACCATCCACATTTAAACGAATATCCATGTTAAAATCAATTTAATATTGAGCCGCAAACATACACAAAAAATCGTAAAC
>JAISPE010000184.1 GCA_031275145.1 Prevotellaceae bacterium
CTGCTGGAGGGATAGATAACCATATCGAAAGATTTATTTTTATCTTCCAGTTCGCTGACAAGCTGGAAAGTATTTTGCACGTGGACATTTTCATCGATAAGTCCGTGTGTGAGCAGTAATTTCCCTTTCAGACTGTCGGCATGAGCGAGTACAGACGACTGTTTATATCCTTCGGGATTTTCTTTCGGATGATCCATAAACCGCTCTGTATATGGAGCGTCGTATAACATCCAGTCGGTAACGCTTCCTCCGGCAATGCCGTGTGTAAACACTTCCGGCGCGCGCACCATAGAATAGCACGTTATATATCCGCCATAGCTAAACCCGTTAATACAGACGCGCTTCGGATCAACCTGCGCATTTTCGACCAGCCATTTTACGCATGTCGAATAATCCATAACTTCTACCTTTCCCAAATTCCTGTGCATCTCGTCCTGACCTTTTTTCCCGAAATGCAAACTGCCGCGGTGGTCGATAGCGACCTGTACCAGACCCTCATAAGCATACAGGTTGGCCATAGAGCCTGTCGACCAGCCCTGCCGTACATTGACAGCCGCCGGACCTCCGTAAACGTGTATGATAACAGGATATTTCCTGTCTTTCTCCATATTTACGGGCAATATAACGCGCATCGGCAGATCATATTTGCCATCATCGCTTTTGACTGTGACAAACTCTGTTTTAGCCCATTCGTATATCTCGTTTTCTTCGTTGCGCGAATTGCCGAGTTCCGCGATAAACTTTCCTTTTGTGTCGTACAGCGCCGTTACGGGCGGAGTAAGGGTGTTTGAATACGTTGAAACGAAATATTTTGCATCGGGCGAGAGGGATATCCTGTGGGTATAGTTGCCAAAAGACAGGCGTTGCAGATTTTTCCCGTCGAACGATACCTTATAGAAATCCGTACAGCCGATATTATCTTTGAAACAGGTGAAATATACGGTTTTATTTTTTTCGTCAATTCTGATTATGTCTAACACCGTAAACTCGCCCCGGGTAATCTGATTGATAAGCGAGCCGTCCTGCGCATGCAGATACAGGTGACTGTATCCGCTTTTGTCGCTGATGATTATAGCCTTATCGCCGTTTTTAAAGAAGTGTACGCGATCGTCTTTGTCGATATCTATCCATGTCTTTTGAGATTCGCTGTATATCTCTGTTTTCCTGCCTGTATGAGGATCGACATCAAACAGTTTACAGTTATCCTGACTTCTGTTTGCCCACTGTATCCAGATATTTTTCCCCGATGGCGTCCAAAGCGGCCGTCCAAAATACTGATCCTCTTTCGGGTCGAAATCTGCCCACACGGTTTTGTTTTTCCCTTCCGGATCGACAAATCCGATTTTTACTTCGGGATTGTTATCTCCCGATTTCGGGTATCTCATTGTTTCGATATAGCCGTGTAAATCACGACTGTCGGTTATCGAAAAGAGCGGGACCTTCGAGTCGTCGGTACGGAAAAAGGCTATTGTCCTGCTGTCGGGCGACCACCAGAACGCTTTGAAATTAGTGTGCCGTCCCAAAATCTCTTCCATATATGCCCACGAAGCATAACCGTTAAGAATCACATCGCTGCCATCGCCGGTAAGACGAAATTCTTTTTTATCCGATATCCGGACAGCATATAAATCGTTGTCTCTTGTGTATGCGATATATGCGCTGTCGGGCGATAATACGGGATTTTTGTTGTTGCCCGACACGACTGTTTCGCCGTTGTAACTGATATTCCCCGAATGAAATTCAAGCCGTTTGGACGGTTCGGCAAAATATTGTTTTAATTCGGCCTCTTCTATCGGAATTTGTTTTTTGCTCTTGATTTTGAACAGATGTACAGCCCGTTTCTCTCCCCATCGGGAAAGAATCAACGAATTGTTATCAATCCATTTCACAACCTCTACAGGACTGTGTGTCTGCCGCAGACTGAAAATCTGATCATGCGAAAGAAGTTGTTTTTGCGCCGGCATATCTGCGGAAAACAACAGAAAACCAACCGAAATAAATAATACCGCTATCTCTTTTATGTTTGACATATCTTTGAATATAAATACAATTAACTGTTAAAATCCAGTTAACTGGCATAATTAACAGATGCAAATGTAGGTATTTTTTTATTTTTTGATATAATTGACAAATCTGCGGTTATGAAAATCTTGCCTTTCAGTCAAAACGATCCGGCTTTCGTCATTGCGACGGCAAAGAACGAAGCCGGAAGCAATCCTGGAAAGGCAAAAACCCTGGAGTGGCAAAATTTTTTTATCCCTACGGGCCCTACGGTTGTTGTCACCATGGGATATCGCCGGCGTCGCTGTGTAGTGGCAAAAAATCTTTGGCCCTTATAGCAGGTTTTTCAACAAGCCTTTTTCAGTACAACAAAAATCCGGTCAGGGATGAAATATCGGTAGAAAACACGTCCCCCCGCCTCCCCAAAATCCCGTAGGGATGACATGTCGGTATCGGAAGATTTTCAACAGTTTAAACAAAGACCGGCATGTCATCCCTACGGGATTTTTTTGGCCGCGCACGACAAGTCCCGCAGGGAACAGAGCATTTTATCAAAGGTTTGATTTTATCATTAATAACATTGCCGGACACAGGTGTTTTTCGGGGTTTTTATTAAAAGACTGCACTCTTTCCGTAGCGGTTTCCGTAACGGTTAGTCCGTAACGGGGGGTGTATTTTCCCGGAAATATTCGTTGTCCTGATATTTTTGTGCGATTATTTTCCTTGTTACTCCGAGATATTTTATTGTTGTTTCGAGTTTCGTATGACCGAGTATTCCCTGTATGAAATACAGGTCGAAGCCGGCGAGATACATGTTCGTTGCACATGACCGGCGCGCCGTGTGGGTTGTTATCAGTTCATATTTTGGACACATGCCCGTCTTGCGGGGGCGCGTATCCGTGACCATATTGTTCAGATTTGCTTCCTTTCCCAGCTTTTTAAGGTGACTGTTCAACATCGAATCGCTGAGGACAGGCGGTTTGCCGTCATACTTCTTTAAGATTTCTCTTACCTGCCAGTGCATCGGGATAAACACCGGCTCGCCTGTTTTCTGAGTGTCGTCGATACATATAAGTCCCTTTTCGACGGTATCGCCAACACATCGCCAGTAGTCCGAGACACGCAGTCCGGTACGACACCCGATAATAAATATGTCCCTTACCTTTTCGAGTTTGCCGGTCAGTTTCATTCCGTACAGCATATTCAGCTCGTCGTCGGAAATGTAGATGTGTTTCGAGCGATACGGCGGAGCTTTAAATTCCGTACTTCTATACATCATATTACTGTTGATTTTTTCGATTGTAGCCAGATTCAAAAACCTTTTCAATATCTTAATCTCCGACTGAACGGTAGAATCGGCAAGAAGCCTGTCTGTTTTCAGCCAGTTCAAATATTTTGAATAAAAATCCAGATCTATGTCCTCAAAGTCAAGTTCCCGTCCGTAATAGATTCCGGCAAACTCCCTTATTCTTTCGAATGTCAGGGCGTACTTCTGCGCCCGTTCGGGATTCTGCAACGCTTTTTTCTCAATAACACCCTCTACGTACGCATAAAAACGGGTTGCCGGTTTTTTATCCTTTCCGGAGATTATGTCTTTAAGCGCCTGACCGGTGACCGGGCCGGCTGTTTTCGCCGCATTGTAAGCGGCAAGTATTTTCGAAGCAAAAGCCGACAGTTCCGAATTTATGCCGTCGGCATATTTCCCCGTTGCACGCTGTTTTTCCTGATTCCACAGCTTCGGGGATATTGAATAACCGGTCGCTACGGCAAATTCTTTGCTGTCGTAATACAGGCGCAGCATTATTGCCGACGGGTCCGTCTTTTGTGAGCGCAAATAAAATCTTGTCGAAGCCATATTTGCCGTATTTTTGCATTTAATTTAAGTACCGTATTGTGAATACATCAGGAACAGGCCGCAAGCCGCTTTCGGCGACCGGACGCATAGAACTGGAAATAGAAATACGCAGGGTAGCCATCAGTATAGCCGATTTCGGACTTGCCGGCGTTGACTTTTTCTGCCAGCAATTCCCGGACATAGCAAGAAAATATGTGCAGGAACTCGAGAAAGAGAACAGTCCCGGAATAGGATTCCGCCAGCGGTGTGATGCGGATAAGAGCGGGGGATAAAATGTGCGTTTCATGATTTTATCTGTTAAATTCATCCTCTGTTATATTCGTTGTCTCAAATTCATTGCTTCTGTTACTGCTGATAATGTCAAGCCGCACTGAATAACTTGGAACGTCATACCCGTCGCCGAGATAGTTGTACTTCAGATTGTAGTCCAGAATATCATCGCCTTTCTTGTACAGTGGGCTGCGTAAAAACCTGCCGATACACTGACCGTTCTCTATTTTGAAATACCATTCTTTGCCGTATGCTATTTTGAGATAATAACGCCCCTGCGGAATATTGCGCACCCTGTAACTTGTATTGCTGTTTACATACACATACCGGATACAGACGTTGGTCGAACAATTCATTATCTTAATGGCAACATCGGTATTTCCGCCCACGTAAACATCAAGATAATTGTCTATATCTCCGGTTTGGGAAACTACATTATAACATCTTTTCATTCGTCCGTTGGATATCCTTGTTTCTGTCCATCCTTCCATGATTAGCTTGTCTTTCTCCGATTGATATGCTGCTTCCGGCGTTTTTTGAAACATTTTATCAAAATCAGGGATTTCCCTTTTAGGTATATAATCGCTTATTTTGAGCTTGGGGTTGTATGTGCCGCCCGAATTGTCTTTTGGAGCAGTTTCTTTAAACGCTATTTCCCCGTTTTCGTGTTTCATATCACTACTATTGTTATATAAAATTACTATTGTAACAGCAATAATAATCACAGCAAAAAATACAACTCCCATCCACCAGTTTTCATCGTCGTTGCTATCCGGGCAGATGTACTCTTTGCAAATTCCGGTGTATTCCTTGAGCATATTTATAATCCTTTGCGTTTTATCTCTTTCTCCTAAATCGTCAATTTGCGATTTACGCTGTAGTAGTTCTGCAATTTTTTTGTCATTCGCTTCTATTTGTTTTTGTGCTACTTTAATCGCATATTCTTTTCCATGCTTGTGCTCAATACGCGGTAATACCTGTTCCAATACTGTAAACGCCATAAATTTATGGCTACCATCTCCGTCAATAAGCAACAAGTACGTTTCTTTAATTGCGGTTACTCGCCATTTTTTTCCGTATATTGTTATTTCTTCACCTCTGTTTCGACATTCATTTAATTTCGCAAGACTTTCGTTTGACCTTTTTAATGCCGATTCATACATTTTATCAAAATCCACTTTCTCTGTTCGCGTCTCGTACACTTGTTTATCCACCTGTTTTTTTACAGTTTTTTTTGCAGTCTTTTCACGCCAGTATTCCAAATATTGCGACAACTGTCCCGCCGTCATGGCGGTTAAATCTATTTCGCCTTTTTCGTTTTTTGGCAGACTGTCCCAAAATGCCGATTCTTCATTTTTCATATTCCTTTGACATTAAAAATTATTGTTTTATCGCTCTTTTTATAAATTTCATCATTGCAGGTTGTCGTGCCGCGCCAATGGCGAAATTCAGAACAATCGCATTGAACGCGCCCAGTGAATCTTCGTCATTCAATAGTCGCCCGGTGTACTTTATCGCATCAACATTCATGTGATATTTAGATCCATAACACTCGCGCATCCAAAATGATTCCGTATAGGCATTTTCATTTATATCGTCAATAAGAGATTCACAGTAAGAAAGTTTAGGTAAATCTAAAAACATGTAATTTAGGGTTTCATGCGAATAGCTTGTGGCGTAAAACAGCACTAATTCCCCGATTGTCCGAAATTTATACTGCTCGTATACATCTTTAAACGCGATTTTTTCTTTGTTTTTGTAGTCCGAATAGGCCTTGGCGTTCCTGATGGCGCCGTATACCTCTATCTGTCCCTTAAACTCTTTTTGTTGAAGCTCATACACGCCAGTCTTTCCGTAAACTTTTATCCTGCCAATTTCAGGAACTGTTATAAAAAAGGGACCCCGCCAGTCACCGGCAGGTTTTCCTTTGTTTTCTCCCGGATAAATCACATACCATCCATCCGGATGTTCAATAAAATAATCATGCGCCCACGAAGGGTGCTTATTTGCAATATTCCAAAAAGAAAGATTGCCTGTTTTTTTGATGTAACAGTAAATGCTTATAAGTACAATCCCTATTATTAATATCCATTCCATAAATCCAACTTTTTAATGTCTTCCATAATCTTTTCCTAAAATTTTTCTTCATGAAATTCGCCGTAAAGATAAAGAAATAAATCCAATTCGCAACATTTTTCATAAAATATTTTTTAATTTATTGATATTAAGATATTTACATCTCATTTTCTCAATCAGCTTCCCTCTCGCTCCATATCATCACTGTCCAAATCAACAATTCTTTTACGGGCCGGGACGCCATCTCTTAACTTTTGCTTGAGGTCGTCATTCTCGGCTCTTAATTTTGTCAGTTCATCGTCTTTTTCTTTCAGCATTGTCAAAAGCAGCGCAATATTACTGTCGGCAAGAACAGCAGCAATTACGGCGGAACCGGCAAGAGTTTCGAGCAGTGGATGCAGGATAACGGATATGTTTTCAACCCCTACAACGGGCTGGAGCCCGGGCGGAAAACCGGAAATTAATGGATAGACGGACAGACATACAGCTAATGCGCCGACTGGCACGGAAAGAAGAAAAGCCGGCGAAAACATCAATGTCAATCTTCGACGACGATACGCCGGCGGACAGGCAGACA
>JAISPE010000175.1 GCA_031275145.1 Prevotellaceae bacterium
GCAGTAACGACGCATTACCACCGGCAGTAACGACGCATTACCACCGGCAGTAATGACGCATTACCACCGGCAGTAATGACGCATTACCACCGGCAGTAACGACGCATTACCACCGGCAGTAACGACGGCTTACCACCGGCAGTAATCTGTGCAATCCGTGTAATCCGTGATAAAACAAAAAAAAGAATTATCTTTGTGCCTTGAATATGTAAATACAAAAGAAGTAAACACATAATATTATGAGACTATATTCGGAACAGACAAATGATTTACAGCTTACATGCGCTATGAAGCATCTTGGAGCAACGAAAAATTTTCCTGACACTTTAATACCTTTTGAGAAATGGGACAGCTAAAATATATTTTCGGACATCGTGGCATGTTCGGATTAAAAAGAATAATACTGATTTTACCTCTTGCGCTTTTGTGCGGAGCATGTACAAAAGTCATGGAACTGAGTGACGATGCCAGACTTACAGATTTTATAATAAAGTCGGTTACTCCCGAAGATATTCAGTTGGGGACTCCCGTCATTATCGGCGACACGGTCAGAATACCCGTACTTCGCGGGATTACGCTGTTTCCGATGAGTATCAGCGCCGAGCCTGTCTGTTCGCCCGAAACCGAACAGGCTGTTGTTTCCGGCTCTTCGTTACCATCGTTTCCCTCTTTCAACGAGATAACGTTCGATTTGGGAGCTATCCATTTCAACTCATTCTATCTTATTGCAAAAAGCGGACTTCCGAAACCTTATTTTATCAAACTTGATATCGACGACCAAAAAGACCGCAATGACTTCAAACAGTTCGACATCACGGAATTTCCACAGAACAGCCTGCTTGCGGCAAAAGGGTTTGTCAATCCGATTAAAAGAACAGTAACACTGTATGGATTCGACGTCCGTTTCCCTCTGGACATAACCGCATGCGCGACACTTTCCGACAGCGCGTATATCAAGGATGCACATAATGTTGTCGACGCAAAAGCTTTGCATCTCTCCTTTGCGAAATATGGAGACAGCATTGAGTACAGCGTCGAAGCCGAAAACGGTGATGCTCGACAATGGAAAGTATTCCTGAAACAGACGGAAGAAATCACGGGAACGGAAACGTCGGATATATTGTCGGCGGTATCCTTAGACGCAAAAAAGCAAAGCGCCGAAGTCAGGTCGGGAGGATACAGAATAAAGGGAATCGGAGTGGACGACAAAGCGGGGAATCTGATTCTGGTTGTATCTCCGACGACAAAAAGTCTCTCCAGTATTGAAATCGCGGCAACTCTGACAACCCGTTCCAATTCGCAGATAGTCGGTTATACGTCCGGCGAAAATATTTTCTTTGAAAACGAACAGTCCACCAAAGATTTTATCGTTCTCGACAGCAGGACAGGTCTGTTCCGGAAGTGGAAATTTGTACTGATGGAAGGCGATGTAGGCGATATTTACGCTTTCCCGTTCATCTATTCGTCGAAAAACAACGATATCCGGATAGATGAGAACGCTACGGTCATTGACAATATTTCCAGACAGATAAAACTGCAAGTCACAACATGTACGGACCTGCCATACTGGCCGCTGACTGTTACGGCCGGAGAGATCGAACACTCCGAAGGGGCAACCGTAGAAATCGACCCTCTCGTCTTTAATAATATCAACGACAGCGCTTATTTCTACCTTGTATCCTCACTCGGAACACAGTCAAGATGGAAAGTGAGTTTAATCCCGCCTCAGACCTCGGCTCCGGCAGACATTGACAGCGTAAAAGTTAACGCCTCATCGTATCCGGATTTGACAGACAGAGACGTACGTGTCAGCAAAGATACGGCGGAGGTGCTTATAGGCTTGAAGGATAAAAACGCTCTCCCGATAAGGATTCAACCATATCTGTATATCTCGGACGGCGCGGAATTTGAGACGTTTCAAAATGGAGATTTTATGGAATTTAAGACGTTTTCCGATACCGTTAAGGTCGGTATCGTATCCCGTTCGGGACAAAAGAAAACATGGAAATTCGTGCTGCTGGAAAAAAGCCAGCTGCAAAACAGCAATTTCGAACTGTGGATAGAATCGGGTATTCCGACAATAGATCCTGTCCCGGGAAAAGGACGGGGCTGGGCTACGGCAAACAATATCATGGTACAGGGAACAAAGCGCGTAGACAATGGAACAGACGGATTTGCTGCCGAAATGACTACGAACATCATTTCCATGCCGAAAAACCTGATAACATCAGCAACACTGTTCCTCGGATATTTCGACATGTCAACCATATCGCTCGACAAGCCAAGAAGCATGACAAAATTCGGCGTGCCATTCGAAGCCAGACCCATAGCTTTCAAAATCGACGCAAAATATACTCCGGGTGACAATTATCAGAAATCGAGACTTGTCAGCGGCTCGGGTATTTCTGCTCAGTATGTTCTGGACGATCTGGAAGGCGAAGACCGTGGACAAATCTATGCGGAACTGATTCACTGGAGTGGCGAAGGAGAACTGAATTATACGGGCGAACCGACGGCCGGCGTCCATGTGCTGGCACGGGGTGAATATGTTACAGCCGGAAAATCCGAATGGACAAGACAGCGTATTCTTCTCGAACGAAAACCCGAATACGAACAGTATCAGCCTACTCATCTGATATTTGTTGCCGCTTCGAGCATCGACGGCCATCTGTTTACGGGCGCAAAAGGAAGCAAACTGACCGTAGATAATTTTGAGTTGATTTATTAAAATTTTAAACAGCAGATTATGACAAAAAACATGATTAAACCCTTGATACTGTTTGCCGGCATACTGATGTCCGCGACCGTTCTTGCACAGGAAGAAAAAGATTCTGCATATATTTATCAGGGTAATCTGGGATTATCCGTAGGTACGGACATCGGCGGCGCTGTTCCTTTTCCAGTATCGAATATACCGGGCACAATCAATGCCTATCCGCAGATTAATCCTGCCTTGGGCGCAAGTATTTCCTTCTCTCTTGTCAAAGGCTGGGGAGTAGGCGTGGAAATAAACTACAAGACGGTGGCAATGAGAGCCGACGCAAGAGTCAGCAATCAGCGGTTCAATATGGATAATGCCACAATGTATTTCACCGGAACAACAAAAACGGAGATGAAGTTTATCATACTCGAAGTCCCCGTATATGCCAAATACCGTTTCGACAACAGGAACTTCGCTTTTGCCGGCGCATATTAC
>JAISPE010000194.1 GCA_031275145.1 Prevotellaceae bacterium
TCTGTATTTTGATATTAAAAATCCGGAACGCTATATCAAAGTACAAAGTAACAGACATCTTAAATCGATTAAACGCAAAGCTGATGAATGGTTTAGCAAAACATACGGAGAGGATTTTTGAATAGGAGCGTTCAATAAATAAAGGTATTAATTATTGATTAATTATTGATTTATTTTCCGGCATCTCATCAATGGCAAAGAGCATCCCGTTAGGGATGCATCGCTCGGTAGAAAACACATACCGTCATGTTTTGCATCCCGTTAGGGATGCATCCCTAACGGGATGCCATAATTGATACCTTATATTTATTGAAGACTCCAAAGAACTGCCGTGTGTCAGTTCTTTGCGTCCCTTGCGTCCTTTGCGGTAAAAAAATGCAGTTCTTAAAAATTCACAGTTTCAACGCTATGCCCATTGCAAACGGATAAACCTGAGGACCCTCGTTTTTGCTGAAAAGCGGACTGACATAATAGTTTGCAAACAGGGAGAGAAAACTGAATCCGGCACGTGCGGTGTATCCGTATCTGAACGTAGCCAAATGTATGTCGTAATTCTTGAATGAATGTTTGTTACTGTATTTATCGGTGAATGCGACCGTCGTATGGCTGCCGATATTCAGGCCTCCCACGACCCCTGCTGCAACGAAAAATCTGCGATGAAACCGGATTTTCAAAAGCACGGGCACATTAATATACGAGCCGGCGAGTTTTGATTTTCTCATGTACGAAAAATTACTGACCACCGAAGCGATGGGAACCTGTGTCGCATAACCGTCTATTTCTCTAAGTGTAACATCCTTGCTGAAGCGGTAATTCACCCAGTCGAAACCGAGACCCGACATTACCGAGAAAGCGCCGGAAATTTTTCTCCCGAACATTGCGTATATCGAAAACGATTTGGAAGCCGAGTTTCTCAGTTTCGGAAAACCGGCAGCGCTTACGTCTCCGGCGCCTGTAAACATATTTCTGTTATCAAGCCTGTTGTATCCGAAATCCAGAAAAAGGTCGGAATAATATTTACTGCCTTTGAAGACGCTGTTCCTCTTTATATACGTTTTCGTACCGTTTTTTTCGTGATAAAAAATCGTATCGTTTTCGTTGCCGGCGGCGGCAGACAGGGAAAACGTCGCTGTAAATAACAGCATAAGCAGATGTCGGGTAAACCGTCTGTCTAAAATCAATATTTTTTTCATGTCGTTTATATTTTAAAAATTTATACTTAATTATTCGATGCCTGATATGTTTTATTATTCCGGTATTTCAGCGACCTGTTTGCGATGAAGATGACTTTCACCAGCTTTCCCGTTTCGTCGCAGATTTCCGACATCTGGTTTTCGACAGAATAGTCGATAAACACAGTGAAAGGAATATCCGGATTGTTTTTCGCCCATTCGTCGATTTCCCTGTCGATACCGCGGTCGAGGCTCAGACGGCTCAGAATATTCGGCATCCTGAAACCGTCAAGCAGTTGCGTGATATTTTGCCGGGCTTCGCCGATGTCCGCAGCAAGTTTTTCCGCTACCGACGCAATACCGTTGACCGTCTTGAAAGCGACGGTTCGCTGATAATCCGGCTGATATACGAAAACGGTTTTTTCCCTGTTCATCATTTCGACAGGAGCATAAGCGGCGGTTATACGTTCCATGCGTATATTTTCCGGTCTTGCAGCGCCGTTCATGTTTTCGGGCGTTTCTGCCGGCGTATCCGGTTCGGCCGTTTTGACTTTGACTGATCGTGGCGCAGATTTCCCTGCTTTTACACCGGATTTTTTTACCGGAATGTTCGCTTTATTTTCAGCTGTTTTATCCGGCACGGTTTCCGGTTTCGGTGTAGCGGCTATATTTATATCTGTTTTCGGTTTCGGATCGGGAGCTGTTACAGTCGCCGGCAAATCAGCTGTTCTGTTTTTTACCGTAATCAGTACGAAAGCAAGCATCGCAGCTGCGGCAACAAGCGACAGCCACAGCATACGGTGTCCGGATGTTCTGTGTTTCAGCGAATTTTTATCCGGCATCACAATCCCCGTATCCGGCTTCAGTCTGAGAGTATATCTGTCTGCAAGCTCTTCCTCTGCAAGGATATGTCTGTATTCCGATTCACTGCATTCAAAATCCGTTTCGGGAGCGCGTCTCAGTTCGTCTTTTGCCTCGAAACGAATACTTTCATCGGGAATTAATTTCGGAAAACCGTCAATTTTATCAATATCAATCATAATCATTTATATTACAGCGTCAATACTTCCTATATACATTTTCATCTGCATGCGCGCTCTGTGGATATAAACTTTTACCTGCGAGAGCGTCAATCCTGTAATCTTTCCTATCTCTTCGTACGAATATCCCTCATAGTCACGCAAAAGTAAAACCGATCTCTGAATGTCCGGCAAACGTTCCGCAGCGCGGTGAAGTACTTCGTTCAGGTCGGAATACTGTTCATTACTGATGTCATCGAATGTCATTTCCATATACCTGTTATGCAGACTGTGTTTCCGTTTTTTATCCATCATCGAATTGTAAGCTACTGTAAACAGATACGATTTCGCTTTGGAAACCTCTACCGTTTTTCTGTTTGTCCACAGTATTTCAAACGATTCCTGTACTATATCTTTAGCCGTATCCGCTTCATTCATTATTTTTAATGCGAAACGGTAAAGTCCGTCGGCATATTTATCTACACATCTGTTGTATTCTTCCGGTGACACAGTCATTTTAATTTTTGTTAATATAACGAAATCATTAATAAAAAAGTTACAGTAAATAATCTGTAAAATTATACTTTTTTCACTGTTGTCCGGTAAAAAACAAGAATTACAGTGAAGAAAAATTAACAAACCGCTGCTGTAGCGAAATGTCCGGAAGGTCCGAAAGACTTCAACATTTTGCAGCAAAGTCTCCGAAAATTGCAGCAAAATCTCCGGAAATTCTAAAAAACGCATTATCTTTGTTCCCGTTATTGTAAAATTTGAAATTATTGTATTTGTAAATTAACTGTAAACATGATAAGACATTATATAAAAGTAGCCTTCCGCAATATGCGGAAATAC
>JAISPE010000282.1 GCA_031275145.1 Prevotellaceae bacterium
ACGGCATTGCACAATGCCACCGAAATTGACGTCGAGTCATGTTTGAAATTATACGACTATCTTATCGAAAACAGGATAGACGGTATTGCGGTCTTCGGGACTTCCGGAGAATTTCCGCATATTTCTCTGGCGGAAAAGAAAAAACTGATAAAAGCCGCCGCTTCACAGATTAAAAACCGTGCCGAATATGTCGTAGGCACAGGCACGATGAACGCTTCCGAAACCATTGAACTGTCCGAATTTGCTTTCGACAGCGGAGCGGATGCCGTAATTATCGTCAGTCCGTACTATTACGGTATGACCGATGACAGTATCTTCGAATACTATTCCAAAGTAGCAAGCGAAGTGAAAGGAAATATCTATCTCTACAATTTTCCCGACAGGACAAGCTATTCCATCAAACCGAAAACCGTCCTCGAACTTGCCCGCAAACACAGTAATATCATAGGAATAAAAGACACTATCCCCGATATGGGACATACCGTTGATATTATCAAGGCAGTGAGACCCGAATTTCCGGATTTTGCAGTATTCAGCGCATACGACAATAATTTTGTGTACAACATACTGTCGGGAGGAAACGGTTGTGTGGCAATACTGGCAAACATTGCGCCGAAAATGTTCTCCAGCTGGGTGAAAGCCGCTCGCGAAAAAGATTTCGACACTCTCGCCGATATACAGAAAAAGGTTGACCGGCTGATGGATATATTATGGATTTATTCGCCTTTCCTTTCGACAACGAAAGCCGTTCTGGTAGATAAAGGCATATTCGCCAAAGACCTGATGACCTTCCCGTATCTGCCTTTCCCCGAATCGAAAAAACAGGAATTGAGAAATTTCATGAAAGATTTTGAATAAATAAAAAACAATACCGTGAAAATAGTAATTCTTGACAGTAACCTCGGAGCCATTGACCTTGAACGAAACATCGCCGGGCAGTACGGTTTCCTGATAGACAAACCCAAACAGTGCAAAACCGAAGACGATGTTATTTCCGTTGTAAAAGACGCCGACGGCATTGTCGTTCAGTATGCACCCGTTACGCGGAAGGTACTGGAAGCCTCGCCCCGTCTCAAAGTGGTGAGCGAATACGGCGTTGGCGTGGACAGCATTGATATTGCCGCCTGTACCGAAAAAGGCATTGCCGTTTGCAACGTTCCCGACTATTCGTATCAGGAAGTCTCCGATCAGGCAATCGCCCTTACCCTTGCGCTTGACAGGGGTATTGTGACGCTGGATAAACAGATACGCAGCGGCAACTACGGTTTGACGGCTGTCAAACCCCTGCACCGCATCGCCGGCAGAATATTCGGGGTTGTCGGCTTGGGACGCATTGCCCGCGCCGCCGCCCTGAAAGCGCGCGGAATCGGATACAGTGTAATCGGCACGGATATAGCGTTTGAGCCCGGCACAGTTACCGGCGACGGAATACCGGCGGTTACTTTCGACGAACTCCTGTCCAAGAGCGACGTGGTATCGGTACATGTGCCGCTGATGGAGGCGACAAGGCATCTGATAAACGCCGCCGCTCTGTCGAAAATGAAACCGGAGGCTATCCTGATAAACACTGCGCGCGGAGGCGTGGTCGATACGGAAGCCCTAATCGAAGCGCTGAAAAACAGGGCAATCAGAGGCGCGGGACTTGACGTTTTTGAAACCGAACCGTTGCCGAAAGATCATCCTTTGACTTCGCTGGACAATGTGGTATTGACGCCTCATGCGGGATATTATTCCGAAGAATCGCTCTATGAGTTGAAAACCCGTCCCGTACAGAATGCCGCAGATGTTCTTGCCGGCAAAAAACCGCGAAATATTCTGAATCCGACGGTTTTACAAATGTGAATGTTTAACATATAATTCTTATATAAAATGAATATACTGATTGGTTTATTGATTATTGCTATCGGAAGCGTCGGACAGGCAAGTTCCTACGTTCCGATAAAGAAGGTAAAAAAATGGTCGTGGGAATCGTTCTGGCTCGTACAGGGCATTTTCGCATGGCTGGTATTCCCGTTTCTGGGGACACTGTTAGCGATACCCGAAGGCAGCAGCCTGTTTGAGGTCTGGGGCGCGGGAGGAGCGTTGAAGTCTATCATTTACGGCGCTTTGTGGGGCGTAGGCGGACTGACTTTCGGATTGAGTATGCGCTATCTGGGCGTGGCTCTCGGACAGTCTATCGCTCTGGGAACATGCGCTGCATTCGGTACGCTTTTGCCCGCCCTGTTTGCCGGAGAAAATCTGTTTCAGGGTTCGGGTCTGGTACTTTTGACCGGTGTTTGTATTACTCTTGCCGGTATTTCGATCATCGGCTATGCCGGAAGTCTGCGCTCGAAAAACATGAGCGAGGAAGAAAAGCGAGCCGCTATCAAAGATTTTGCGCTGACGAAAGGCTTGCTGGTCGCTTTACTCGCCGGCGTGATGAGCGCCTGCTTTGCTCTCGGTTTGGATGCCGGTACGAAAATAAAGGAGTTTACGGGAGATCATGGAGTAGCGCCGCTTTTTGCAGGATTGCCTGTTATATTTATGGTTACTTTGGGCGGATTTGTTGTCAATGCAGGGTACTGTCTTTTCCAGAATGCGAAAAACAGGACATTTAAGGATTATACCACTTCGGCAAACTGGGTTAATAATCTTCTGTTTTGTGCACTGGCGGGCGTATGCTGGTATTCTCAATTCTTCGGACTGGAAATGGGAAAGAGTTTTCTTGTTGATTCTCCCGTACTTCTGGCATTTTCATGGTGCATCCTGATGTCGCTTAACGTGCTGTTCAGCAACGTGTGGGGTATTCTGTTGAAAGAATGGAAAGGCGCAGGCGTAAAAACTGTTGCCGTACTTATTATCGGACTTTTAGTTTTGATATTTTCAATTACTTATCCGGAATTAATGAAATAACAGTCACAAAGTCATGAAAGGATTGGAAGGAAAAACCGCTGTTGTTACCGGCGGCTCAAGAGGGATAGGAAAAGCGATAACGGAACGTTTGCTCGAAGAAGGTGTTAGCGTTTTGTTCTGCGGTCGAAATGAACAGACCGGTCTGGCGACACTTGATTATTTCAGAGAAAAATACGGGGATAAAGTGCATTTTATCATCGGCGATATGGGCGGGAAGGATACACCGGCACTGCTCGTATCAAAAGCAAGAGAGATATTCGGCGAGCTGGATTTTCTCGTCAATAACGCATTTCCGTTTACGGCAAAAGCGCTGGATGCTACGTATGACGACTGGGTACATGCGTTTATGGCAGGTCCCGGGGCTTATGCGCGCACGATTGCCGAATTTGTGAAACAGCGTCAGCAAAAGAAGGGAGCGATAGTCTGCATATCAAGTATATCGGGACATATCGCCCAACCGCTGCGCTGGACGTACAACGCTGCAAAAGGCGCAGTGAAACAGCTGATTCGCTGTGCAGCGATGGATTTGGCTCCGGATATTCGCGTCAATTGCGTAAGCCCCGCATGGGTCTGGACGGACGAGGTTGCAAAAGCAACTGCCGACGGAACTCGCGAAAGCGTACCGCAGGCATGGCACGAATATCATCTTCTGCAACAGTTACAGGAGCCGTCTCAGATTGCGGCAACGGTTGCATTCCTGCTTAGCGATGATGCCGCCGTTATCACCGGACACGACCTGTACGCCGATTCGGGCTATCTGGCTATGGGACCGGAAGGTCTCGGCAAAACTGCTAATTTCGCCGGAAGCAACTAAGGAGTTATACCACAAAGGAAATGATTTACGGATTATCGCGTTTTTTACCACAAAGGCACGAAGGACACAAAGGTTACACAATGCCCTTTGTGCTCTTTGTGGTAAAAAAACGCGGTAAAATGAAAAATACAGAGGTAAAACTCATGCAGGATTTTAGCAGATGCGCAACGCCGAAGGCGTTTAATATGAATAACCCCGAGCAAGCCGAAGGCGCAGCTCGGGGCTGTGGGAGTGTGTCATCAGAACTGCGTAGCAGTTCAATAATACATTAAAAATGTCAGCATATAGACAAATATTGTATCACATTGTTTTTCGTACAAAATATAGCGAGACGACAGTTTCTCAGGAATATGTTTCTTTTTTATATAAATACATTTGGGGGATTATTAAAAACAACAAATGCGTATTGTATCGAATCAACGGAATGGAAGATCATATTCATATTTTGTCGGATTTGCATCCGTCCGTTGCATTGGCGGATTATATCAAGGATATAAAAGTTTCTTCTTCGAAATGGATGAAAGCGTCGGGCTATTTTCCCGATTTTAAAGGTTGGGGAATAAAATACTGTGCGTTAACCTATTCCTATAAGGAAAGGGATAATCTTATTCATTACATCAAAAATCAGCAGGAACACCATAAAACAGAAAGTTTTCGAGATGAAATCAGTCGTTTATTTAAAGAGCACGGTATTGATATGGATGAAAAATGGTTTTGGGTGGATGAGTAGTAAGTTGAACCGTTATATGAGGCAAGATACATCAGAACTCCGGCATGGTTCAACTCCTTCGGAGTTGAGAGGTAGGGGTTGTTGCTGTCCCCGAGCTACACTTCGTTTGCTCGGGGTTATTTATATTCAACGCCTTCGGCGTTATTTGACGCCTCATAGCGGAACAATTGAGTTACCTTGGAGTTATTCATATTTAAGTTTTTCGGACTTTTTAAATGAAACAGTTTAATAATAAATAAATTGTATGAAAAAGATAATTGATTTGACGGCGCCGATGTTTAATGGAGCGCCGACTATGCCGATGGATCCGAAATTTGCGATCACGTGGCACTGTACACTGGAAACCTTGGGTTACAATCTTTCGCGTCTCACTACTTCGACGCATCAGGGAACGCATATTGATGCGCCCCGTCATTTTTTTAATAAAGGTGAATGTATCGACGAAATTGCTTTGGAACGTTG
>JAISPE010000283.1 GCA_031275145.1 Prevotellaceae bacterium
CGGCAGGCAGGGCAGTCAGGGCAAAGAGCATCCCGTTAGGGATGCATCGCTCGGTAGAAAACCCATACCGTCCTGTTTTGCATCCCGTTAGGGATGCATCCCTAACGGGATGCAGGACATGAGGTATTGACTGTTCTACCGAGCGATGCATCCCTAACGGGATGCCATAATTGATATTGAAGACTCGCAATGACGATGAGACGAAAAACAGTTTTCTGCAAAAAAAACTCACAATTTTCACCCGTTTGATGTATAAATTCTGTCCTTACCTGTTTGTCCCTTCAAACAAATCGTGATTAGCTTTTTCTTCTTTCTTCTGCGATTTGAAATTGTTGAACGAATAACTCAAAGAGAGTGTAAGCAATGGCGACGCGGGATAAATAACCGTTTTTGAATCCAGATTCGTACCGTTTTTTGTATCGACGTATTTGGCGGTAGAAAGCACATCGCGCACATTCAGAGTTGCGGACAGTTTGCGGTTAAACAGTTGCTGGCGTACGGAGAGATTGAAATAGAAAAACTCGTTTACCCGACCCTGCGTACTCACCGACGGTCCTACAAAATAGCTTTCCAGCCTCATGCGCGTGTTTTTTGCGACGTCGAAATTGTTGTTGAAAGCAAACTGCCAGTTCAGGCTTTCCTCATCGTCGTCTATTTTATACTCGTTTGCAATAATATAATAGAACAGGCTTCCGTTGAGATCCATACTCCACCATTTCGAATTTCGGATATTGACGGCGAGTTCTGCTCCGGTGGCATAATCGTTGCCTACGTTTGAGATCGAATCGAGAGTGACGCCGGTGTGATACGGTACCCGTACCCTTTCTATTTTATCGGTACGCCTTCTGTGAAACAGGGTAGCGGCAGCGGAATGTTCGCCGATTGTTTTGTTATATGTCAGTTCGACTGAATTGGTATATTCGGGTCGAATTTGCGGATTGCCGCACTGGGCAGTGTAATAATCGACATACACAACGTATGGCTCCATGTAAAACAGCTGAGGCTGAGTAATACGGCGCGAATAACCCAGATTCAGATGACTGCTTCCGTCGAATGCATACGAGAGATGTGCCGAAGGAAACAGATCGAATTTGTCCCAAACGTGGCGCGCCCATGCCTTGTTATTGTCAAGTTTGCGATGGATAAATTCCCCTCTTAAACCGACCTGGTAACTGAATTTGGAACGAGTATTCGACAGCATGGAGTATAATGCATGTATATCTCTGCGAAACACATATTTATTATACAGATCGTCACGTCTTTCGAAAGCGTTCGTCGTGGGATTGTAGAAATCCGCTTTGTAATCGCCGTCTTCGGTATATGTGAAAAAATAGTATCCTGCTTCGAATTTGCCGGTTTTATTTTGAAACGGCAGCACGTAATCAAGATTTCCCTGTGCCGTAAAACGGTATTCGTGTTCCCATGCTCTGTGTCCCTGCGCTCTGTCGCCGTTCATGTCAAACAGATCGGTATAGAAAAATTCCATTGCGTCGTGTTCATAGAAAGCGAAAAAATAGCCAGTCAGATTATGTCCGTTTTCCGAAAATCTATGGTCGAAACCGAGATCTCCCCTGAGCGTCAAGTCGTGCAGCCGGACATAGTCATGACCGTTATATTCAACGCTTGTTTCCACGCCTGTTATGTTCGACAGATATGTGTCTTCATAATGCAGACGGCCTCCCCTGTTGCGTATCCTGTACCGGGATTCCAAAGCTGCCGACCATGCGGTTTTATCTCTGTCCCATTCCAGTCCGCTCCGGAGGGCATACAGATCCACAAAACTCTTCCGTTCTCCGACGGCGCGCGTAGTGGTCAAAGTATCATCTACGTCGATATGTTTCAACTGGTTGAAATCGCTGACCGAATATCTGCGGGAAGCTTCGCCCGAAGTTTGCCACCGGATTTTACCGGTTTTATACGAAGTCATAAAGTCGATATTGCGCGATTCGACTGTGCTGCCCATTGCATTAATCATTCCGCTCCAGCCGTCGGCTTTCTGTTTTTTTGTATTTACATTGATAATTCCTGCGATTCCGTCGGCCTCGTTTTTTGCCGAGGGAGTACTTATTATTTCGATGTTTTCTATCTGGCCTGAGGGAATCTGTTCCAGCGCTGCGCTGCCGTCTACGGTAGCAGGTTTACCGTCGATATACACTTTGAATCCCGAACTGCCTCTGAATGTCATTTCACCGTTTGCGTCAACCCTGACCGAAGGCGTCTGTTCAAGGATATCAATGGCCGTTCCGCCCGAAGCCGAAATATATCCCGATGCTTCAATCACTTTCCTGTCGAGTTTGTAGACCGTTTGCCGCTGCCGGGCAATCACTTCGACTTCCGACAGTTCCATATTCGAGAGCCGGAGTAAAATATCGGTATGGATTATGTTCCTGTTTCTTTCGTTCAGACTTAAATCAAACCTTTGCTGAGAATAACCCATGGAAGTGACAGAGATGAAACAGTCGCCTGCACGGGCTGTCTTGAGCGAAAATATACCGTCGGCATCCGTCGAAGCGCCGGTAATCAGTGTGGAATCGGCCGTGTATAATATGACATTTACAAGCGGCATTGCTTCGCCGGAAGCATCATCCAGCACCCGTCCGGTGACCGTCCAGCTGTTTTGAGCCTGCAATCTCATCATAAACAGACTCAAAATACATGTAATCAAAATTCTATTTTTCATTTATATCAGATAAAAAACGGGGCAAAAGTAA
>JAISPE010000402.1 GCA_031275145.1 Prevotellaceae bacterium
ACCTTGGGTTACAATCTTTCGCGTCTCACTACTTCGACGCATCAGGGAACGCATATTGATGCGCCCCGTCATTTTTTTAATAAAGGTGAATGTATCGACGAAATTGCTTTGGAACGTTGTGTGGTACGTGCCGTAAAGGTTGACCTGACAGGTAAACAGCCGGGTACGCCTGTCGAGCCTGCCGACCTTGAGCCGTACAGCTCTTTCATCGAACAGGGATGCTGCGTTTTGCTGCATACGGGATGGGATAAGCATTTCCCGGAACAGTCCTTTTTTTCCGGATTCCCATACGTGTCAAAGTCGCTTGCCAACTGGTTTGTAGAAAAGAAAATCGGGTTAGTGGGTATGGATATGCCTACTCCCAACGGCGACGACTGGAAATATGTGCATATCAAAATGCTCGGCGCAGGTATCCTGATTGTCGAAGGACTTGCGAATATGGAACAGTTGCCCGATAAGGAAGCGTTTACTTTCTTTTCGCTTCCGCTGAAATTGCAGGGACGCGACGGCTCTCCCGTAAGGGCGATCGCAATATTGGATTGATAGGCTTTTTTGAAGGATAATTATACAAAGTGTAAACCGGCGAAGTTAAACTTCACGCGGGAAGGGTTTCTTTAGTACCGTTATATCCTGTTTATTTTTCATCCCTTAATGTATAGTTATGCGCATTGTTAATAACTTTTTTTTTCGGAGAACACCGTTATCGTTACCTTTGCGCGTTTTTAGTATGATTTGATTTTATGGATGCAGCAAACTATAAAGATGAAAGTATCATTACATTAGAATGGCAGGAGCATATTCGCAGAAGGCCCGGCATGTATATCGGCAAACTTGGCGACGGCGCTTCGCACGATGACGGGATATATGTGTTGCTCAAGGAAGTTGTAGATAATTCCATAGATGAGTATATCATGGGATTCGGCAAAACCATCGACATAACGATATCCGAAGACAGGGCAGTGAAAATTCGTGATTTCGGGCGAGGCATTCCGTTGAGTAAGGTAATTGATGTGGCGTCGAAAATGAATACGGGAGCAAAGTACGATTCCAATACTTTCCAAAAGTCGGTAGGACTTAATGGCGTGGGTATAAAAGCGGTAAATGCCTTATCCTCCCTGTTTGAAATAACTTCGTTTCGTGACGGACTGTATTCAAAAGCCCGTTTCAGTCAAGGTATTTTGCTGGACGAAGAACATGGCGAAACAGACGAAGCAAACGGTACATTAGTAATATTTTCACCGGATGAAGCGCTTTTCGGTTCGTATAAATTCAATTACGATTACATTGAGTCGATGCTGAAAAACTATTCGTTTCTTAATTCCGGATTGAAACTGGCTTTTAACGGTGTTATTTACTGTTCGCAAAACGGACTACTCGATTTGCTTAAAGACAATCTGAACGAAGAATCGCTTTACGAGCCTGTACATCTGAAATCTCAGGATATTGAAGTTGCCTTAACACATGCGTCCGGATATGGCGAAAGTTTTTATTCTTTTGTAAACGGGCAGCATACGCCTCAGGGAGGCACTCATCTTTCGGCTTTTAAAGAGGGGCTTGCGAAAACAATCAAGGAATTTTACAAAAAAGATTTCGACCCCGACGACGTCCGCACATCTATGGTTGCAGCAATCAGCATACGGGTACAGGAACCTGTGTTCGAGTCGCAGACAAAAACTAAATTAGGCTCTAAGGATATGGTTGCAGGAGGACCTACAATTAAAAACTATATCCTTGACTTCCTGAAACAGACATTGGATAATTATCTGCACAAGCATTCCGAGATGGCAGATATTCTTTTACGTAAAATCATAGAATCCGAGAAAGAACGCAAAGCTATTTCCGGAATAAAAAAACTTGCACGCGAAAAAGCCAAAAAAGCAAGTTTACATAACAAAAAACTCAGGGATTGCAGAATACACTATAACAGCAAAGATGAAAATTTCGAGAAATCTACTCTCTTTATTACCGAGGGCGATTCGGCAAGCGGCTCAATAACCAAATCGAGAGACGTTAATACTCAGGCTGTTTTCAGTTTGAGAGGAAAACCGGAAAATACTTTCGGGATATCAAAAAGTATTGTATATAAAAATGAAGAATTTAATCTTTTGCAGGCTGCATTGAACATAGAAGAAGATATTGATAATCTGCGTTACAATAAAGTCGTCATTGCAACGGATGCCGATGTTGACGGAATGCATATACGCCTGTTGATTATAACGTTTTTTCTCAACTTTTTCCCTGACCTGATAAGACAGGGGCATTTGTATATACTGCAAACCCCCCTGTTCAGAGTACGGAACAAAAAGAAAACCCTGTACTGCTACAGCGAAGAGGAAAAAACGCAGGCTATCAAAAAACTGGGAACGGTCGAAATAACCCGCTTCAAAGGTCTCGGAGAAATTTCTCCCGACGAATTTGCAAACTTTATCGGAGAAAATATTCGTCTCGATTCGGTTAAACTGGGTAAAAACGATCTGATTCAGGATTTGCTGACATTCTATATGGGTAAAAATACGCCCTACAGACAGGGCTTTATAATCGACAATCTCAGAAACGAGGAAGAACTCGGGGTATAACCTTATTTCGATTATACCTCGCGGGCCTCGCGGGGAATAAGTATATATAATGTTTCATTTCTGTGATGCATCGGCAAAAGTACAGATATTTTTAACATTTCGACTTTCCTGGAGTAGCATTTCGGGAGGTGTTCTATCACCACCGCATTTCGATTTTCTTCTCATTCATGCCAAAAAATGTCTGAATAAACTGTTATATCCTTCTACTGTTATGTCAAAAAATAAAGGGAAATCCTGTCTTTTGTATATATTTGCGGTCAAAAAAAAGTCTTATATGAATTTGTAAAAATGAAAAAATGAAAGTAAAAAAATTAATATTCAATCCGCTACAGGAAAATACGTACATAGTTTACGACGACACAAAAGAATGTGTGATAATCGACCCGGGCTGTCAAAAATCTATGGAAAAGAATGCTTTAAAACAGTTTATCGCAGACAGTGATCTTAAACCGAAAATACTGCTGAATACGCATTGCCATTTTGACCATATTTTTGGCAATAATTTCGTTTGCAGGGAATA
>JAISPE010000072.1 GCA_031275145.1 Prevotellaceae bacterium
CAAATCCCGATAATATACAGCCCTATATCCTGAAAGCGGAAATGACAGACGAACATTCCGTTCATATTCTGTTCAGCGAAAACATAGTTTCTTCCATATTGGAAAAACGTGAATATTACAATGTTATAAATGTTGGAACTCCTTCGGAAGCGAAAGCCGGAAATGCGGAACTGTCAAACACTGTCGAGTTGATATTTGACAAAAGTTTCGACATCGGGACTGTCTATGAATTGGCTGTTTCGCCTGATATTAAAGATCTTCACGGGAATGAATACAGAGGAGATCCGGTATTTTTCGGGCAAATGTATAAGCCTGAGAAAGAAGACATCATAATAAACGAAATACTGTTTCATCCGCGTTCCGGCGGCTCGGATTTTGTAGAAATATATAACAGAAGCGACAGGATATTAGACCTTTCAGATATATTTATTGCAAGCAGAAACAGGACTACCGGCGATTTGCAACAAATACACAGGGTATCTGAAATTTCAATTTATGTACAGCCTGCTGATTATTTTGTGTTTACTGCGGATTCGGTTTCGTTACAGTCCTATTATGTAGAAAAGCCGGAAAATGTGGTCATAATGTCGGGATTTCCGACTTATCCGAATGAAGACGGAACAGTTGTATTGCTTGATAATGAAGATAATATTATAGATGAATTTTCGTATTCCGAAAGTATGCATGGTCCGTTTATTTCCAATCCTGCGGGCGTATCTCTTGAGCGCGTGGATTTTGACCGTAAATCTTCCGAACTGGGCAACTGGCAATCGGCAGCGCAGACAGCCGGTTTTGCCACGCCTACTTATAAAAATTCATGTTACACTCATATAGAAGCAGTAAACGAGTCATTTGCTCTTTCGTCTACCACGTTTTCTCCCGACGGAGATGGATATGAAGATGTGTTATTCATTGATTACAGAATGCCTTCTGCGGATTTTGTCGCCAATATCAGCATATACAATATCAACGGAATGTTTGTAAAGGAAATATGCCGCAATATAACTTTAGGCGTAGAAGGCCGTTTTACATGGGACGGAACTAAAACAAACAGCGCTAAAGTTCCTGTAGGACCGTATATTATATATATAGAAGCGTTTGATTCCAATGGAAAAGTCTACAGATACAAAAAAACCTGCGTAATTGCAGGCCGGAAATAGAATAAAAACAGAGACTTGACGGTAAAAAAAACAGTAATCCGCATGAACAGATATTTATAAAATGTATTTATTTACAACATTATATCTTGAAATTACGTTATTATACCGGGAAATTATATATCTTTACAAAAAAAATGACACTATGGATAAGATAGTACTTAGTATAGGCAGGCAGTTTGGAAGTGGAGGAGGTGAAATCGGCAGGAGACTTGCAAAAGAGTTAAACATCTCATATTATGATAAGGAACTCCTCGCTATAGCTGCACAGGAGAGCGGGTTATGTCCCGAGGTATTCGAAAAGGCCGACGAACGGGAATCGACGGGACTGTCATACGCATTTTCATCGGGTTTTTCTCCATTGGGAATGTATATCCCTTATGATGATATACTTTCCAACGAAAAACTGTTCCTGTTACAGAGCGAAACCATACGCAATCTGGCCGAAAAAGAATCGTGCGTGATTATCGGGCGCTGTTCCGACTATATTTTGCGGGACAATCCCGACTGTCTGAGTTTTTTCATTCATAACACCCTCGATAACCGCATAAAACACATCACGGAGAGGGAAAACGTAACCGAAACGCGCGCGAAAGAGCTTATAGTTAAAGCCGATAAATCGCGGGCAGCATATTATAGCTATTATACGAACAAATTATGGGGCGTTGCTTCGTCATATAATTTTTCTGTAGATGTTTCGGTTTTAGGTACGGAAGGTACGGTTTCACTTCTGAAAGATATGATTATAAACTACAAACGGAAAAAGGCATAAAATAATTAAAATTAAACTATGGATGAATTTATTAGCGATATTGTAAAAATAGAACGCAGCGCGGAACAGATTTACAGTTTAATGGCCGACATGAGCTGTTTTTCGCAAATGGCCTCAGTCAGTCAAATTAAAGAAATTGAAGATTTTCAGAGTACGCAGGACACCTGTTCCTTCAAAGTCAAGGGAGTGGAAGTCGGCATACAAATTGTTGACAGGGAGCCGTATAAAACCATAAAATATACGAGATACAAATATGCTCCCGTTGATTTTTTCATTTGGCTGCAATTGAAAGAAGTTGCTCCCGACGACACCCGTATCAGAATCGTACTCAGAGCCAAACTCAATCTGATGATGAAAACTCTGCTGAAAGGTAAAATTAAAAAAGGACTTGATAAAATTGTTCATCAAATATCCGAGTCTTTAAACGGTAAACAGTGAATAATGAACGTCTGACAGCGGTATTTTTGATGTATAACAAGATTGTCTACCCTCAGAACTCCTGATCTGACGCAAACTCAACTGTCGCATTTTTACCGCAATTTTCTTCTTTTTTACTTCCCAATTTGCTTTTACCACAAAAGCACAATGATGGGGTGTCAAATTTTGACACCCCACCCTGCGGGATTTTGTGGAGGCGGAAACGTGTTTTCTGCCGGATTTCTGTCATACTCCCTTTCGCAGTGCAACCGAAGAAAGAAAGCCTGTTGCAAAAAGCGTCGTTATTTCACTGTATTCAATGGATATTTCAGATTTTTGTAACTCAGAATCCGTCCTTTTACTTTGCCTACAATTATCGGAGATTCCAGTTCCAGAGGGACATGATTTTTATCGTCGGA
>JAISPE010000078.1 GCA_031275145.1 Prevotellaceae bacterium
TCAGTAAAGAGGTCCGTATGCTTTGCAGGCTCTGTAATCTGCGTTTTCTTTGTCCATACCGAAAGCGCCCCATGCGGCCGGGCGGAAGATATTTTTTTCATCCACATTGTGCATACTCACAGGGATACGCAACATCGAAGCCAGAGTTATCAAGTCTGCGCCGATATGTCCGCAACTGATAGCGCCATGATTTGCGCCCCAGTTGTTCATAACGGAATACACGTCTTTGAAATTGTCATTGTCGGCTAAACGGGGAGCGAACCATGTTGTAGGCCATCCCTTGTCGGTTCTGTCGTCCAGAATTTTGTGCGCATCGGGATCGATATCCACAGTCCATCCTTCGGCGATTTGCAGCACAGGGCCAAGTCCCTTGACGAGATTAAGGCGTACCATTGTGCATGGCATACCTCCGAGCGACAGGAATTTCGACGAGAAACCTCCTCCCCTGAAATACTCGCGGTTTGCGGGCACCCATTTTGTTGCGTCCAGACAGGCCTGAGCTTCGGCATCGCTGATTTCCCAGAACGGTTTCATCACCGGATTTCCGTTCCCGTCTTTCTGACGTGCAGAGCCGTCCAGAGAAGCTGCACCCGAGTTAATCAGGTGGATAATACCGTTAGCGGCTTTGCCTGTCAGCTTTTTACCCGTTACCCTTTCAACCGATTCGGGACTCCAGTAAGTACGTACGTCGGCGAATATCTGCGCCGTATTGGTCAGCAGGTGACCGAACAGCATTGCCGTACCGTTTAAAGCGTCATTTTCGGTAGCCAGCACAAACGGCTGTCTCACTCCCGACCAGTCGAAAGACGAGTTCATGATCGCTTCGGTGAAATCGCCGTTGGGGTAAAAATCAGTCCACTGGCGCTGTCCCTGGAATCCGGCGGCGATGGCGTTATGTCCCAGAGCTTCCTCTCCGAATCCGAGTTCTTTGAGTTTCGGGTTGCCAATCATAAGATCACGGACAATCAGGGTCATTTTAACGACAAATTCCCAGTCTTTATCCTTTCCTGCACGGTCTTTCTGCAGGTCGGGACGGTTACAGATATCCTCGTTTTCCTTGCAGTTAGCCTTAGCCCATGCCAGAGCTTTTCCGTACTCCTCTTTGTCGTAAATTCCTTCGCTCATACGGCGGATGATTTCCACCTCGTCGATACCTTCGCAACGCATTCCGAGATAGTTTTCGAAGAAGTCCGTATTCACAATCGAGCCTGCAATACCCATACATACAGCGCCTATCGACAGGTACGATTTGCCGCGCATGGTAGCGACGGCCAATGCGGCTCTCGAAAAACGCAGCAATTTTTCCTTCACATCGCACGAGATTTCGGCTGTACCCGCATCCTGCACGTCGTGTCCGTAGATTCCGAAAGCGGGCAATCCTTTTTGAGCATGAGCAGCGAGAACGGCGGCAAGATAAACCGCTCCAGGACGTTCCGTGCCGTTGAATCCCCAAATAGCTTTCACCGTATGCGGATCCATGTCCATTGTTTCGCTTCCGTAACACCAGCATGGAGTAACCGAGAGAGTTACGCCGACATTTTCTTTCCTGAACTTTTCGGCGCAGGCGGCGCTTTCGGCCACCCGACCGATAGTCGAATCGGCGATAACACACTGAACAGGCGTCCCGTCGGGATACTTCAATGTGGAGGTCAGTAATGCGGCAGCGCTTACGGCCATATTCATCGTCTGTTTTTCCAGCGATTCACGTACACCGCCCATACGGCCGTCAATAATGGGTCGAATGCCGATCTTAGGCCATTCTCCCCTGAGTCTTTTTATTTCCATATCATAAAAACATTAATTTATTATTATTTACATTATTTTATTAATTGCGGGAACATCCACAAATTACTTCAAGTCTTGATTTTTGAATTTTCAGAAGTTCCATTGATATAATTATTTTAAAACACAATATACAGTTCCGGGTCTACCGGAACGCCGTTACACCATATTTCGAAGTGAAGATGCGGGCCATAAGTCAGTTCGCCCGAATTTCCCATAATAGCGATAGCATCGCCTGCTTTCACCTTGCTTCCCTGTTTTTTCAGCAGCCGGGCATTATGTTTATACGTCGATATAATATTGTCGCCGTGCTGAATAACAACCGTATTTCCTGTTTCGAGCGTCCATTCCGCCACGATAACAGTACCGTCAAGAGTAGCAACCACAACATCATTGGGCGAAGACACAATATCTATGCCCGTATGGTTTTCTCCGACATTGAATTTCGAAGTGATTTTACCTTTAAGCGGCGCCATAAAACTCATTTCTGTAACGTCTTTGTATCTCCTTACAGGAAAACTGCTGTTAAAATTGAACTGTTCTTCCCGTTCAATCCGGTCGCGAAATATCGAATCCTGTTTCGACCTGACGTCAACGAAAGGTTTGATCTCGATAATCGAATCCGGCGGATTCTGAACGATTACGGTACTGTTTCCGGAGACTACCCGTATCGAATTATTCCAGTAACGCTCCCATTCCCTGATTTCATTATCCATCGAATCGATTTTAAAAATATTGTTTTGCATTATTCTGCGGGTTTCCTTGTCGGGATAGCCGGGTATAAATTCTCTGACAGGAGTAAATGCGATGAAAAATGTATTTAACCCGACCAGCAAAAATATGGAAATTATCAGCGTAACCAGAACTTCACGCCCCGTAAGACGGAAATGAAAAACCTGCTCATAAGTAGTGTCATTGTAAACACCCAGACGGTATTTATCTTTTAAGTTTAGACCTTTAAGCCTCCATTTTCTTTTCTTGTCATTCATTTTCGCAACTTGAATATGGGTACAAAGATAAATTAATTTAATCAATTTATACTTCGGCGGAAGAAAAGATGCGCAGTTTTAACCCTGCGCAGGAATACCGCAATTATTTTATTTTTTATTTATAACGGATTTTGGTACAGGATAATGCAGATATACAGCGAGTAATATAAAAAATAGCCTATTTGTAGCAACTAATTTTTCATGTACATAAATCTGCAACCACCTTATTGTAAGTTAAATA
>JAISPE010000132.1 GCA_031275145.1 Prevotellaceae bacterium
TTCTTCAATATAGCGGATATCTGCTCCTCTGTGAGACCCGTAAATTCGGCAATCTGTTTAATGCTCATGTTGAGTTTGTAGTTATTGCGAACTATTTCTTCAATCATAAGTTTTCTGCCAACCTCAATACCACGTTTTCTGCCACGTTTTTCGCCGATCTCGATGCCCTCTTCTTTCGCCCAGTTTACGGCATGAAATACATCGTCGTATTCCAGTATGCTCTGTTTGTATTCGCTCATCTCTTCCTGTGTTAAATTATTTATTTGTGCTTCTTTAAATACTTTAATTATTTCACTGTCCAATTCTTTCGGATATTCCGACAATTTGTGCATGTTTATAAATGTGTATAGCCACTGTTCAAAAATGCCGGATAATGATTGCAGATCTTTTTTGAATTTCGGCAATTCGATTGTTATTAATTCATATTTGTCTGTAAACAGCAAATTTACACTCTGTCTTGTCAGTTTTATATGTTCTACAACTATATCTTTTGCCTCTTTTTCTTTGAAGATGGTAAAATCAAGGATAGCAATCATATATATGCCGGCTATCTCATAATCCCACGCAACCTCTGTTTCTTCGCCTTTTTTGTTTATTCTCTTTATTTTGCCTTTTGGAGCCTGATTGACTATCGCAAGGCTGGAATAATACAGCATCCTGTTTGAAAAATATTTTTGTTTGCCTATCTGCATCTCGATTATGAAATGTTTTCCGTTCACTGTCCTGCAGTGAACATCGTATGCCGCCTTGCGCTGTTCTTTGATGTAGCCATACTGTTCCGAAGGCAGATATTCTATATCGAGAATTTTGTCGGGCAATACCGACAGCGCATTCAGAAAAGATATTAACAGCGTCTTGTTGCCAAATATTTTCTTGAATCCAAAATCGGTTTTTATATTTATAAAGACCTCTTTCCCCTGAGTTTTCGATTTTCTCTGCTTCTTTGTCATCCCGTTTTTTATTGAAAATTTTTGCGTAAAGATATACATTTTTTCAAAATACAAAAATCACAGACTTTATGTCTATGATTTTGTGTGTTTAATTTTTTGATGATATAATACAGGAGAAATGTCAAATGGATATTTCCGGCGGTTATCAGCTTGTAGAGTTCATTTATGGAAGTGTGGAAATACCTCATTGACATTTTATTTCAACCCTTTTATCAGTTTTAACCACTCCTGTTTTACGGCACAAAGATACGGTTAAAAATGATATCTGCTATAATTTTTTATACTTTTTAACAAATTTTTTATTTTATACTTTAGTAAAATGTATAAAAATCAATACAATATACAATAATAAAAAAATATTTTTCAGAATATTTTTTTATTATTCCTTAAATCCGCAACAGTCTTTAAACCCTTGTAATTCCATGACAGGAAAAATGTAGATTTACAGAGATAAATCCATAATTGATGACTTTATTTATTGAAGACGCCTTTGTGAAACTTCACGGTTAAAAAATGATAAAACACAGTGGTTTGCACTACGAAAAGGAGTACGACAGAAATCCCGTCAGGTGGGCTGTAAAAAATGTGACTATTTTTTAAAAAAGCTCACTCTATATTTTTAAATAACTTTCTCTTTTGCGCAAATAAAGTATCACCGATATTTTCATCTCTCACAGATTTTATCTTTTTGATGCTCACTTCTTCCATTATCAGTTTGATTATTATTTCCCGCCAGTGCCGCTATTGACAGAGCCAGATCGCTTATGCCTACAGTTTTATTGTTCTTTACCGGTTCTTTGTATTTGCCAAAACATGATTCTGTTATGTCGGAAGAACAGTAAACCGTCTCTTTCCTTTCCATTTTCGACAGCGTGTTTTTAAAATATTCGAAGATCATTGTGCTGACTTTTACTGATATGTCACCGTGTAAAAGTTTGAGTAATCTCTTTGAACGGTTAACATTTCTTTTATTAAACCCCGTATTCTTCATCATTTTCTGAATTTCATTAAGTGCACAGAGCAGTTCATACATTTCTTTTATGAAACCATTTTTTACACCCCACCCGTAGGGTGACATGCCGGTATCGGAAGATTTTCAACAGTTTGAACAAAAAACGGGATTGGACCGACATGTCATCCCTACGGGATTTCATTCATTCGAAAACAGAACGATGTTTTTTTTCATAATATTCGATATTTTTGACATCCCCCCTCCGAAGGGATCCCGTGTCATCTGCGTATCAGTATTTCAGTTGTTTTCAGAAATGTTTCTGTCTGTTCCACGTCGAAATATTTATTTCTCAAAAGTTTGATTTGCAGGGTTTCGGGTAAGTAGGCGCCGTATTTTGAGAAGTCCAGCAGCGCAGGATTTTTTTTCAGGAGGTTGGTTATGTGCATGTCCATACTGGGGATATGCCGGTGCAGTCCGCTCCATTTCGACAGAAATTTCTCTCTCGAAATTCCGGAAATATCGAACGAGCTGTTATGGTCATTCAGAATACTTTCGATACCCGAAATATCGAAAAGCAGTTTTAAAGTACGGTTTATTCTTGTTCCGCTGAACGAGAAAAATTGCAGATGACGGTCCTTTTTTCGCAGCAGTCTGTCGGTTTGCGGGTTTTTGATTTTGAAGACGGAAAAGTCTTTTCTCAGGAGTTTTATTTCGTCATATCCTGCCCGGTCAAGGAAATCATAATCCACGCTGTCAGAAAGTATTTCGAGCATTTTCTCCCGTATTTTCGGATATACGGGCGTTCCTGTGCCGAAAAACACCGGTTTTTTGCCGTCCTGTGCCGGGATCACATCGATTTTTTTTGCCTGCTGGTCGACATATTTTATCTTCCAGATTCTTGCGGCCAGCAATATGTTTTCGCCCTCGACAATCTGAAACGAGAAGGGAACTTCGCCGATTACACTGCCGTCATTAACGATTTTAAAAGCCGTATCGGTCTTGAACACACTGTAAAAGTTGTGATTATTGACAACCTTTTCCCCTTCGAGACCGATGATTATTTCGTACCGTATTTTCTCCAGAAAATCGTTTGTTATAAGATGATGCAGTATTTCTTCCGTTTCCTCCGGATTGATGTGCGTGAAAGCGTAATTGTCATTAAGCTGAGACATCAGGTCGGACTGCTTTATTCCCGAATGTTCTTTGACGGTCGAAAGAATCTGGTGAGCCAGAATGTCATAAGGCTTACCGTACATTTCAAGCGGCTCGATATATCCCCCGCTATACAGAAGCCAGCAGGCGAGGGACTGCAGCAAATCCCAGATATTGGTAGCGTACAGGCAGAGGTTGGCACATTCGCCGTCTTTTCTTCCGCTTCTCCCGATTCTCTGGATAAGGGAAGAAATACTGTGCGTTGCGTCAATCTGTACGACCTTGTCTATTGTGCCGATGTCGATACCCAGCTCCATTGTAGACGTGCAGGATATGCAGAAATTTTTCCTGTAATTGTTTTTGGCAAAATGTTCCACATATTCCCTTACTTCCCTGTCAATCGACGAGTGATGGGAGAAATAGTTGGAATGGCCTTTCATTATGCCCGAAATTTTGTTGAGTTTCACCGCAATTTCTTCTGCCCGGCCTCTGGTGTTCGGGAAAATCAGCGTTTTACTGTCTCTGGTTTCCATGTATAAATCTTTCAACAGTTCTACGGGCAGTTCCTCCCCGCTGTTTTTAAAATACCGGAACAGCACGTTTGTTTTTTTGACCGACCGGTCTAACAGTATTACCGTTTTCCGTTCACTGCCTGTAAATTTCCGGGCTTCGTCATAATCGCCGATAGTGGCTGACAGGCCTATCACGCTGAAAGGTTTTGAATTGACGCGCTGTATCCGGTACAGGATCGACTTTAGCTGTGTTCCCCTGTCCGTTCCGAGAAACGAATGGATCTCATCGACAATGACATATTTCAGGCTGGAGAATATGCGTTTGACGTAAAACGATTTGTTTACAAACATGGCTTCCAGAGATTCGGGCGTTATCAGCACTATCCCGTTCGGATTTTCTATCAGTCTGTTTTTTTGAGTTTTGTTTGCCTCGCCATGCCATTTTGTGACTGTTATGTCGAGATATTTGCAGAGTTCTTCTATGCGGACAAACTGGTCGTTGATCAGCGCAATCAGCGGGGAGATGTAGAGTACCTGCACGCCGGTTTCGCTGAAGTTCAGTTTCGACAGAACGGGCAGAAAGGCGGCTTCCGTTTTCCCCGATGCCGTTCTTGATGCAAGGATATAACTGTCGTCTGTATAGAGGATTCTGGAAATAGCCGCTTCCTGAATTGGCCGCAGCTGTTCCCAGCCTTTGTCACGGATAAATTTCCGTACGGGCGTCGATAGCATGTCGAATGCCGTCATAATTCTTCGATAGAGTCAAAAAGATTTCTGTCCGGTCTTTCGTCGGAAATTTTCAGTTCTTTAAAGAGTCTGTCCTTGTCCACACTTGGATTCTGCCTGATAATGTTCAGTATGTTTAGGAAATCCCTGATGACTTCTCTCGGTGTTAAAAATTCGGATGCTCCCGGCTTGTTAAACATCTCTTCCATGAAGCGGAGTATGTCGTCTGCCGTAATCCCGATATTTACGCCGTAGTTGTAGTTGAATATTTCGGACAGTTTTTGCAGCAGGACAAATATCTCGTTGTGATTGAGCGGCATTAGCCGGATGACCGGCTGGGTAAAATCCCGACGTTTTGCGTTTTCGAATTTGTTGAGTTCGAGACGTGTTTTCAGAGCTTCGTAGGCGAACATGCCGCGGCGGGGATTGTCCAGAACATCTTTCGTTCCCGCAAAGTTAAAGTACATGTTGGAGGTCTTGCCCTGAAGACAGTCGTTGTAAATGGTAAGAATTTTTTCATAATTCTTTTCCCTCATTACGGATGTGGATATTTTATACAGATTGATCATTTCGTCGAGATTGATCATGAATCCGCTGTATCCCATGCTGACGAACAGTTTGCAGAAGTTTTTGAGCATGTCGTAATAATTCAGGTCGCTGATGATTTCCCTGATGCCCAGATCCTGTCTTGCTTCGAGTTTGCTGTGATATTCGCCTTTCAGCCATTTCAGGGCATTGCGCCGCAGCTGATCGTTGCCGTCAATGTAGCCTTTGTAGTATTTTATTATCACTTCCGAAAAATCAAACCCGCCCACTTCGGTGATTGTACTGATACTTTTCGTGATACTGTCCCGGATAAGGTCTGTATACTGTTCGCTGCGTATTTCCGTCAGCGACAGTCTGTTTTCTTCCGCCGTTTTTGCAATCACCTGTTCAATCCATTTTTCCAGAAGAACGGGCAGTGCGTTTCCTTCCGGTCTGGTCTGTATGGAAAGATTGTCCATTATGGATGCATAAAGGGCGACAGCCTTTCCGTCATTGGAATATAAGCGGTTCGTCGGCGTGAAATCGACATTGGATACTACAAATTTCTGTTTCAGAGCAACGGCAGTAATCAGATGCAGCATAAAAGATTTTCCCGATCCAAAGTCTCCAATCCAGAATTTCACCATGCTGAGACCGCTTTTCACATCGTTCAGCGCCGGTAAGACTGCATTTATTTCTTCCGTTCGGCCAACGGCGATATGCTGGAGACCGATATGCGGCACGACGCCTCCGACAAGTGAGTTAATGATTGACGCCGCTTCTTTCGGTTTAATATTTTCTGTCATTTTGCCTGTATTTTTTGATAATAACGGGGATCTATAGTGTAATATTCATCGTTTTCCTCTATCAGAATATCGTCTAACGATTCGTAACAGAGTTCGTTAATGCTTTCGACAAGCTGGTTTTTCATGACGCCGTTCGACTTTGCGAACGTTTCCATGTCGCTGTGCGATACGGAAAAACCGTTTCCGGTGAAAAGAGACAGCGCCGCCGACTGTATCTGCGAAAATCCGATGTCGCCGGTGTTTACTGACGGTGTGTTTTCCACGGTTTTATCGACGGTTTTACCGGCATCGCCGTTTACGTTTACGTTTTCATCTTCGGCATCGTCTTTCAGATATTCGTTTAGAAGCGTAACCGATTCGGCGTGCTGCCGCTGAATTTCCGCAACAGACCGGCTGTCTATCCGTATTTTTTTCCTGAAGATTTCGGGAACATCGTTTAACACGCCGTTCAGGTCCTTACTCCAGATTAACTTCGTTAATATCTTTTTAAAAGCGCCGCTCTGTTCTTCATTTTTAAACAGTTTGACAATCCGCGCATTTAACTCGAATATCTGTGCGATAACGGGATATTTCTTTTTTACTGTTCTTGTTGCCTCGTTCAGGTTTCGGTTTATGACCAGCGAGTACAGCCGTCTTTCAGTAAGTATCTGATGATTGACGGCACATGCTTTCAGATAGCAGAGGTACAGTTTTACTGCCGTTTCCATGTCGTGCTTCATCATAAATGCAGTGGCGCTGTAAAACAGGCTTTCGCTGTTGTTTTTATTCAGTTCCGTGACTTCGTCAAAAAACTGTTTGCCGTTACTGTAATTTTTTTTAAGTTCCTGCAGGTATTTACTCCTCAGCTGCGGAAAGTAAACGCACAGTTTTTTCATGTCCGGCGGAGGCTCGTTCTTAATGAGTTCGGAAACAGTTTGCGTTACTTTGGAAAATATTTTCTCTTCGTATATTTTTTGAACATTTACCGGATAGCCTGTATGCATGCCTGTTTTTGCGCATCCGCAAAGTTCGCGAATGGCGTTTTCGCAGTATTTGAAAATATGCGTATATATCATGTTTGCAGCCCAGTCCGTTCCGTATACCGCACGCGACAAGCCCAGCAGTCCGGCAACGTATGCGACTTCCGCATCGAGGGTTGTTCCTTCAGCGGCATATCTGTTTTTCAGTTCGTTTATGACTGCACAGTAGAGTTTTATTATTTTCAGCATGCACATGTCAATATTGTTGAATTTATTTGACGTATAATGCAACTGATTCAGATTCCTTATCTCTTCCCTGCTCAGGTTCAGTCTGTCCTTATATCTGCCGCCCAGTTTCCAGCGATTATATTCTTCCTCCTTAACTTTTTCCGCTCTTTCGTTATCTCCCCATTCTTTCAGTTTCCTGATTAAATATGTATTCGCAAACGGTTTTATCTGTGGATAATACTGTCCGAGCAGTTTCAGCTGTTTTTCCAGTTCCGCGATGTTTCTGTGAATATTGGATTTGTCCAGCAATTCGAACATGAGTATGAAAGCGTAGTTTATATTTCCCTTCAAATCCGGATATTCGCCGGCCGCAAACCTGTCCCTGAAATAGAAATAAAACTGACGCTGTTCGTTTGTTGCCTGAAAAATTTCGGAATATGACAGTATATAACGGTATCCCCAGTATGGAACGCTGACAGGCTGTCCGTCGGCGCCGGCGGGAGTAAGGTCTACAATCGAATTGTTATCCGTGACAGTCCGGGCGTCGGCAGTACCCTGATATGCCGGCATATTTTGCTGCGATCCGGCAGATTCCGGTTGCGTTTCCGGAACCGGTTTGCCGGAAGATTTTCCCGCCGCTTTATTTTTGATAACCTTTGATATACCAATAATAAGAAATATAACCAACAATCCAGTTAAAAAAAATCTCATAACAATCAACTGTTTTTAATTTTATTTCCGTCAATTACACTCTGTCTGTTTATGTTTCCGGGCGCCTGTCTGTCTAACCGGAACAGACCGGCGCAAATTTATAACCGTATAAACATTAATAAAAACACGCCGTCTTTAATTAATGTTGCGCATATTGTCAGGGTTATTTGTTGTCTCACCAGAACAAACATATTATTTCAGTATAATTTAACGAAATTCATAATTATCTGTAAATATTAACATTTTAAAATATCTCATTCAATAAATTTTATTAAAATTTGTTAGAGTAAACCTGAAACAGTCCCTGTTTTTTGAAATCGGGGACTACGCCTCATCAAATTTCCGCATTGACATTTGTTTTAATCTGTCCACGATTTTAATATAGGGTTTCATTGCGTTATAATCGCTGTGGCCTGTCCACGACATCACCACTTCTGCCGGAATGCCAAGATACAGTGAATTGACGACAAATGTCCGGCGACCGCAGTGTGTCGATAGCAGCTCGTATTTCGGATAAACCCTTTCGTACCGCTGTGAGCCTATAAAATACACTGTTCCCGTCTGCTCGTCGAATCCGACAGTTTTTCCCATTTCCTTTAAATAATCGTTCATTTTTTGATTTGAAATAACCGGCAACGCCCTGTCGTTCGGAAATTCCGTATCCTTATACTTGTTCAGTATTGCCCTGCTGTATTTGTTCAGTTCGATTTTCAGGCCGCTTACGGTCTTTTTTGTTACGACCGAGATATGGTCGTCTTTCACGTCTGAACGTTTCAGTTTATACACATCCGAGTGCCTCAGCGAAGTAAAGCAGCAGAAGCAAAACACGTCTCTGACATGTTCCAGATACTTCTGTTCAAATGTAAAATTATACAGTAGCATCAGTTCATCCCATGACAGATAAACAATCTCCCTGTCCGCTTTTTTCAGCTTGGGTTTGAACGTGTCGGGCAAATTGCCGTTATAATAACCGGCTCTTTTCGACCAGCGGAGAAAGCTTTTTATATAGGAAATATTGCGTTCCAGCGTCGTATTCCTGATAAGCATATCCTGCTGATACCGGACAAAGTCATTCAGCATGTTTTCGGACAGGTTCTCGAACGACAGATTCGGATTGAACGAAAAAAGATGCGTCTTTATATTCTTTTGACGGGTATATGTTTTCACTGTCCACGAATGTAATATGCCTGTTTTTTCCATATATTCGTCCCACGCTTCAAACAGCGATACGGTTTCCGGCCCGTCTGCCTTACCGACGATGCGGTTAAAAACCGACCTGAACCCGTCGGTGTCCGGAACTGTTTTCGATTTCTCAAATTCCTCAAACGTTTCCGCTGCGGCATTTTCGTACCGCTGAATTTCCCTGTTGATTATGTTTGCCGGCACTTTCTTTTTGCCGTGCGTGGTATTGTTTTTGCAGCGTTGAGTTTCGACACTCCATTTTTCAACATCCACGCGGTAACCGACATTGAACGCTACAATATTTTTGCTGTTATTCCACTTGACGCGCAGCCGGAGTTTCGCATCCTCTTTGCCATGCTCCCGGTCAAGCAGAAACTGACATATTCTCTTTATATTCATCTTAATTAATAATATTCAATTTGACGTATATACATACATTCCGGCTTGTCATCTTTATATTCAACCCTTTTTATCCAGTTGTTTTTTGCGTCAAATTCAAGGTATTCGTATCGGATGACTGTTTTATCTAATTGTTGTTCAATGCAATTCCCGTTTTTGTCATATTCAAATAAAAAGATAGGATTACTTCGCAGGGTGTCATTACTGTATTCTTTTATTTCCTGTTTTTTTAGCTTTCCTTTTTTATATTCAAATAAATAGATAGAACTATCCTGTAAAATGTCTTTGTCATATCTTTTGACATCCTGTCTTATTAATTTCCCTCTTTTTAAATATTGTCTTATCTTCAATGTTCGTTTATTGTCGTTATAGTCTTTATAATCATATATGATATGACTTTCATTATTTGAAACATGATTTATTTTTTTGATAGATTCCTGTTTTCCGTTTTCGTCATATTCTATCTCCTCAACAATTTTATCGTTTTCCCGCCTGGGAATCGTTTTCCCCATTATTTTACCTTTTTTGTCGAGTTTCGTGTATTCGACATATTTCCCCTTTTTATCAAAATCAATTTTAGTTTGATCGGGGTAATATTTGAGGTCTCCCGCTTCCAGTTTTCCGAATTTTTGTTCAACTTCGTACTCCTGAATCAAGATAGATTTGACATTTCCTTTTAAGGAATAA
>JAISPE010000157.1 GCA_031275145.1 Prevotellaceae bacterium
CAGTTTCTCCTGCAGGGCAGGGTATTCAAACGTAGACAGAAAACCTCATTTACACCTAATTCAAAATAACAGAACAACCTCAGTAGCAATAATGTAACACACACAAACCAACCTCATTATCTCATTAAAGCTAACCGGATGCCGTCGATTTAATGCGGTAATGAGGTCTGTGGTTTATATCATATTTCCAGGCTACTGAGTACCCCATTAAAAATTTTAATTCAAAAAAATAAGAAACTAAAATGATTAAATATTAATCGGTTACATTTTAGTTCCATGAAAGGTTGTTTTGTTTTAAAAATTAGGTAAAAATGAGGTTTTTTTAACCGTTATATCTTATTTATTTCTCATCCCTATAAGGGCAATTTTTTTTGCCAGTTAAAATATTAGTTGTACTTTTGCATCAACAGAAGTCGTTGCCATCCCGTAAGATCTGGCGCGGCTCATTTTTTTATATATTATGAATAAATCTGCATATACGATTGCCGACCAGATTGCACTGCTCAAACAGCGCGGCATGTTTTACAGAGATGAAATGCAGGCATATGAGCGCTTGAAAAACATCAGTTACTACCGGTTAAAAGGATACTGGTGGGACATGCAAAGCGATACGGTGCGGCATCTGTTTTATCCCGGAGTCTGTTTCGAGGATATACTGGAACGTTACGATTTCGACCGCAAACTTCGCCGGATTCTTTTCGGCGGAATTGAACAGATAGAAATTGCCGTACGTACCCGACTGATTCACCATCGCATCTCCGAATTTCTCCATTGAAGACTGTGATTTCTTTGCAGATGCTTCCACTTTCTTGCTGAAATTCTGCACAGATGTCATTGCTGCATTTATCTATTTATTGAAGTTAATTGTATTCGCTTGGAATACTACTATGTAATTGTTGTCTGCCATATATTTAGTTATATTGTTTATTATAATAATCCTAATATTAGGATGATTAAGATTGGGACGCCTACTATGAATGCGAATACCATTCCACACATTTTTATCATAGTTTCGTTATCTACATGACCGCCATATAAAGTATTGTAACTAGGATCATCGTCGTAATCCTCATCTTCCTCATCCACACATTCAGATACATTTTCAAAGTTGTCGAACATTTTATCGAATATTTCGTTGTCTCCCTGCGTGAACTCTGTCTGTTCTTGATACTGATACTTATATTCTTTCATAACTCATATATTTTATTAATAAATAGACATCATTTTAAAATCTGTTGCAAAGATATGTGTAATTCTTCAATCTCGCAACCCGATATCGAATTAATTGACCCATCCAATTAGATGGGTCTTGAATATCAGTTACTGTCTGTCTATTGCTTATGGCGGACTGTGGTATCTGGATCCGGCGCTGTTTAACAGTGTAACAAGAAATATCAACGGCGTAAACAAAACGGTATATCTTTGGGTACTGGATGAATTACACAAGGAATTTAACCGCAGTCAGGAACTTTTCATCAAAGACCAGCGTCACCGTTATCCGGGACAGCTTGTTACGGCCATTGTATTAACTTTTCTACTTTTTCGTACGGTAATGTCAATTGTATCAGACCAAAAGAATACGGGGCTATTTCGTAGGGATTATAGCAAAACACAAGTCCTTCCGAAGTAAACGTATAATTGTCGGTCAAATGAAACTTGCCGTCTTTAAACCAGTATATATCATAGATTTTTTCGTCCGCCTTTATTCCCGACTGTGTTCTGAACTCTGTTTCTGCGATATTCAGAAATTCCGTTTCATGTCCTTCTGTCAAACTCCTGTAATTTACTTTATTGCCGGTATTTTTGTCAAGTACGAAACAAAACTTGCCGGAATTGGGATGAGCGCCGCCTTCGTATATCATCCAGTTATAAGCAAATGAGATAATGTGTTCATTTTGATAGACCTCTTCCGGGGATATGTCTAAAATGAAAGCTGTATGGCCGGGCAATTTATTTTCCTCAATCTGCCTGCGATATTCGTCAAAATGTTTTTTTACCGAAGTGTTTAAATCGAAGGTCCCTTTTACATCAAACCATGAAGCGAATAATAATCTGGTGTTTTTCAATATGGAATCTTTTAGATACAAAGGCGCATCGGTCGGGTTATAATAGGCCGCCGATACTTCGTAGGTCGAATCCGGAATAAATTCGCTACTTTTTTTGCTGACTTCAATTTTTTCAAAATTCACCGTACCGACGAACGCCGTTTTGTTATTAAAACATGAGGCAACGATTGCGATGCCTGATAAAATGAGAATTTTACGCATAATATACTGATTACTGTTTTTATTTTTGTCTTAAAATAATTGATACAGGAACGCCTTTCAAGTCGAAATGTTCCCGTAATTTGTTTTCTAAAAATCTTTGATACGGGCTTTTAATATACTGTGGCAGATTGCAGAAAAACGCAAACGCAGGCGACGGCGTCGGCAATTGCGTGACGTATTTTATTTTAATGTATTTCCCTTTTATTGCGGGAGGAGGATTGAGCTGTATTTCTCCCAGCATAACCTCGTTGAGTTTTGCTGTGGGGATTTTGCGGTTACGGTTATTATACACCGTCATGGCCGCCTGCATTACGTCGAATATCCGCTGTTTATTTATCGTCGAAGTAAAAATTACGGGAACGTCGCTGAAAGGAGCAATTTTTTTCTCTACTTCTTCCCTGTATTTTTTCATGGTATTATTGTCTTTATTTTCAAATAAATCCCATTTGTTGATAACGATAACGCATCCTTTTTTATTCTTTTCGATAAGATGAAATATATTCATATCCTGCGTTTCGACTCCCGTTGTTGCATCTACCATCAAAATACAGACGTCGGAGTGTTCTATCGCCCTGATAGCCCTCATTCCGGAGTAAAATTCGAGGTTTTCGGTAACCTTTGTCTTTTTCCTCAGTCCGGCAGTATCTATTATGTTGAAGTTGAACCCGAATTTATTGTATCTTGTACTGATACTGTCGCGGGTTGTCCCTGCAATATTCGTAACGATATTTCTGTCTTCGTCCAGCAAAGCGTTTGTTAATGACGATTTTCCGACATTCGGTCTCCCGACTATCGATATATTCGGGATATTTTCCTCTTCGTCGTCGCCATGTTCTTCCGCTTTAAACTCGGCAACAAGCGCATCTAAAAAATCTCCCGTTCCGCTTCCGCTTATGGACGAAACGCTCCATGGCGTACCCAGCCCCAGCGAGTAAAATTCGGCGACACTGAACAGTCTGTCCGAGTTATCAACTTTATTGACAATAAGAAGCGTCTTTTTTTTCGAGCGGCGAAGCATGTCCGCTATTTCGGCGTCGAAATCGGTGATTCCGCATGTCACATCAACCATGAAAAGAACAACATCCGCCTCTTCGACAGCGATCAGAACCTGTTTTCTTATCTCGGTTTCGAATATGTCATCGGTATTTACGGCGTACCCGCCCGTGTCGATGACCGAAAATTCTTTCCCGTTCCAGTCCGATTTGCCGTAAATCCTGTCCCGCGTAACCCCCGCCGTTTCATCGACAATAGATTGCCGCATCCCGATTAACCGATTGAATAATGTTGATTTCCCGACGTTCGGGCGTCCTACTATTGCTACAATATCTCCCATCTGTATCTCTTTTCAGGATGCAAAACTACATGAAAATTTATGACTGTCAAATGCGTAAACATTAACAGTTGCAGCCGCAACCACAATTGTTGTCTTCACATTCGCAGTTATCGTCGCAATCGCAGCCACAGCCACATCCGCAACTCCCCGACAAATCTTCGGGAGTCGCTTCGCGAACATCCACTATTTCACCGGCAAAATGTAACGTGTTTCCTGCCAGCGGATGATTAAAATTCATAGTAACCATACTGTCGCCGACTTTCTCGACTACGCCATACAAACGGTTACCCTCCTGATCCTGCATCGGGATACTTTCGCCTGTTTTAATATACTTGTCGTCAAATTTGCCGTCTATTTCAAAAACGTTTTTAGGAAGATCTAAAATGGCCTCTTCATCTATTTCGCCGTAAGCTTCAAGAGCCTGCAAAATAAAATCGAATTTGTCGCCTGTGCTCATGTTCTCTATCTGTTTCTCGAATTTCGGAAGCAAATATCCTACACCGTACATAAACTGTACAGGCTTTTCTTTTGTCACCTCTTCGATTACGTTTCCGTTCGCTTCGAGTCTGTAACTCAAAGAAACCACTTTGTTTTGTTCTACTTTCATTCTAATATTTACTTTTTTAATTATAATTTGCAAATGTATACAAAAAACATTATGTTATGATTATTTTTTATTTATCCCTGATTTTCAGTGTCAAATAATTTGATTTTCATTTCCTGTCCATCGAAAACCGCGTATCCTCCGCCCGAAAACCAGTCGGGAAGAACGATATAGTTGAAACCGTTGTCCGAAATATCTACGGGAGTATGAAGATGTCCCATAACGAAAAAATCAAGATTCTGTTCTTTAGCTATTTCGCATACTTTTTTATAGAACGGATTATCCGTATTGAACTCCATTGTACCGTGTTTTTTCCTGTTGCTTTTCGACCATAGATGCGCAAAAGACAGACCGAAGTAAGGATGTATGCCGGCAAACAGTTTTCGCAATGTCCTGTTTGTAAATATCCATCTTAACAATACATGAGCTTTGTCGTCCGTATTGATTGCATCTCCATGAGCCAGACAGAACTTATATCCGCAAAGATTTACAGTATAATCGGTTGGATGAAAGATAACTCCTAATTCGGATTGCAGATAGTCGCTCACCCAGAGGTCGTGATTTCCTGCGAAAAAATGTACCGGTATTCCCGAATCGGCGAGTTCGGCGATTTTGCCCATAGTCCGGACAAATCCTCTCGGAACGACTTTCCTGTATTCAAACCAGAAATCGAAAATATCGCCTAACAGAAATATTTCTTTTGCATCGGATTTGATGCTGTCTAACCAGTTCACGAAACAGCGTTCTCTTTTTCGCGAATTTTCTTCGGGAGGCAGTCCAAGATGAACGTCAGCAGCGAAATAATAATTCATACGAGCGTTGATCGACAATTAATCAATGATTAACATAGCGTCGCCGTATACGCCGAATTTGTATTTTTCTTTCACGGCTACCGAATACGCATTCATCACTGTGTTATATCCTCCGAAAGAAGCTGTTGCCATCAGCAGGGTAGACAGCGGCTGATGAAAATTTGTTACAAGCGCATCGGGTACAATACATTCGTATGGAGGGAAAATAAATTTATTTGTCCATCCGTCATACGATTTCAGGTATCCCTGGGTAGTGTATGAACTTTCCAAAGTTCTCAGCACCGTCGTTCCAACAGCGCATATTTTTTTACCCATATCTTTGGCATTGTTAACTATAGCCTCTGTTTCCTCGGGGATAATAATCTGTTCGGAATCCATCTTGTGTTTACTTAAATCCTCAACATCAATTTCCCTGAAATTTCCCAGTCCCAGATGAAGAGTGACTTCGGCAGTATCAACACCTTTGATTTCACATCTTTTCAACAGTTCCCGACTGAAATGGAGACCGGCGTACGGAGCGGCTACAGCGCCTTCGTGTTTTGCGTATATGGTTTGATAACGGTCTTCGTCAATAGATTCCACTTTTTTGCGAACCCAGCGCGGCAGAGGCACTTCGCCCAGCTTGAACAGGGCTGCTTTAAATTCGTCATAATTGCCGTCGAAAAGGAAGCGCAGAGTACGTCCTCTTGATGTCGTATTATCAATCACTTCGGCAACCATAGAGTCGTTATCACCGAAATAAAGTTTATTTCCTATTCTGATTTTCCTTGCGGGGTCAACTAAAACGTCCCATAAACGCTGTTCTTTGTTCAGTTCCCTCAAAAGGAAAACTTCAATGTCAGCCCCTGTTTTTTCCTTGTTCCCGTACAACCGTGCAGGGAAAACCCTCGTGTTGTTAAGAACAAAGACATCTTTCTCATCAAAATAATTGATAATGCTCTTAAATACTTCATGTTCTATTTTTCCCGTTTTTCTCCTGAGGATCATTAAACGGGATTCATCCCTGTTTTTCGAAGGATATTTTGCAATCAGCTCCTGCGGCAGCCTAAAATTAAATTGCGATAATTTCATACCTATTTTATATTATTTTATATTTTTAACCAAAAAAAAACATCCTTTTTACGCAGGAAATCCAATTTTGTTTCATTTTTATAACAAAAACCGGATATATTTCTTTTTGCCTGTCGTATTATCATTGATTACAAGGTATATCGGTTATTAATTAAAATTAACCGCAAAGAACGCAATGACAATATGTCCTTGCTCTTGCTCGAGTTAAAAGCAAAGCCCCCGCTTTGCACAAGTCTGGAGACTTGCTTTTAGCTGCGACGTAGCGAAGACGCTACGCCGAGCGGGGGGGCGATTGGAATGCTTACAAAATCTGTTAATTTTGCAAATTCTGTTAATTATGTCAAAAAAGAGGAGTTTCTGTCAAAAAAAGGGGGGAGTTCCTTTTGAAAAGGCCCCGGACAGGAATCCGGGGAACATCTTTTCAAAATCCTTACAAAGCCGGTTTTTTGTCTGTAAGTTTGTCAGGTTTTCAGAAAGGCAGATCGTCAACTCCGTTATAGCCGGTATATGAATCATTGAGGCTTTAATTTTGTTGACCGTTTTGCTGAGAATTATTATTATCCCTACGGCTTAATACCTTAAGGGTTTCAGCAACAATTTCGGTAATATATTTTTTTTGACCGTTCTGGTCTTCCCATGACCTGGTCCTGAGTTTGCCTTCGATAAAGATCTGAGTGCCTTTCCTGACATATTTATCGACCGATTCGGCCAAACTTCTCCAGAAAACAACATTGTGCCACTCTGACATTTCCCTCCATTCCCCGTTGCGGTCTTTTAACCGTTCTGTTGTCACTACGGGCATGGTAACCACCGCGATTCCATTGTCTATATGGTGGATTTCAGGATCTTTACCTGCATTCCCAATCAATATTACTTTGTTATATGACATAATTAAAATACTGTCTATATTAAATAACTAATTAATTTCGGACATAAAGGTAAATATTATTTTGATTTGTCAATATATTTTTTTATACAAAAACCAATAAATTGATGGTATTCAGTGAAATATTTTTTTTACATCCATCAGAAATAAACCCGTTTCAGTCATAAAAAAAATCCAAAAACACGGAATAAATTACAAATTACGGGATGCCGGGGAATCATTACGGAACAATAAAACGCACCTTTTTATCCTGAGTAAAAGCTCAAACGGGATTTTATGCAGCGGGTGTAGTTATTATGTAACAAATATCCGTTATCTTTGCGTTTATTTTGTGATTCGACAGGTGAATATGAAGTATATTGAAGTTTATTTTATTTTACAGTATTTTCTTTACAAACAAGTTACAGGCGAAACCTCTTCGGGTGAAAATTCTGTTTCCTGCGGCGGGTATTTCGGAAATTATAATCAGTAAAAGATAAAAAATGAGTGCAAAAGAGCGACTGAAAGAATTCGTGAAATACAAAGGCATAGGTAGAAACCGTTTCGAAGAATTAGTCGGAATCTCTTCGGGTTATATTTCGTCCAAAAGCCCTTCCGTCGGTTCTGAAATAATCGAAAAGATTGTTTATATTTATCACGATTTGAATATCGAATGGCTGGTTACAGGCCGGGGACAAATGATTAAAGATCCTTACGGGCAAAAGATCGGGACAGCCGAAGAATTTGCATACAAAAGCACTGTGTATGTGCCTTTGGTTAGCCGTCATGCACAGGCGCAGTATATACACCGTCTTGATGATAAATCATATATCAATACTCTACCCGTATTTCCCGTTACCGTAGAATACGGAAAAAAAGGAAATTACGTATGCTTCGAAATGTGGGACGAGAGTATGGACGACGGTACGGGCAACAGTTATAAACCGGGAGATATATTGATATGCAGGGAAACAGACCGTGCTTTCCGGCAGACAAACCTGTATTTCAACAAACCCAAATCCTTTGTCGTTATACATGAAAACAACGGAATAATAGCTGCGCAAATAACAGCTCACGATCCTGTAAAACAGAGTATCCGGGTACATTTGCTGAATCCTTCACGTGCAGACGCCGTGCTTGATTTGCGGAACGTGAAAAAGCTCTTCGACGTTCTCAAACTGCACAGGACAATAAATGATTAACTGTACATTTTTGACATAATTGACAGAATTTTCATAATTTACGAAATCTGTTAATTCTACGTTGAAAACCCTAACAGGGTCTCCGACCCTGTTAGGGTTCCCGGGAAATTTCTGTCCAAAAAACCGTGGTTTTTTATTCGTTATTTTTCATTGACGCCGTGTCCGCTTTCATCGATACTGTGTCAATTTTCATTGATGCTGTGTCCATTTCGAACAGTGTCTGA
>JAISPE010000291.1 GCA_031275145.1 Prevotellaceae bacterium
TTTTCAATCTCAGGGGGTACGATTTAGAGCGCAATCTCAGCATCAGTTTTGTCTGCATCTGACTGCCCTTTGTCTGCATAGAACCTGAGCGCAAAGGTAAAACAAATTTTTTAAAAACAAAATTCACTGATTTGCAGTTATTTACCAGTGGTGCAAGGTGTATGTATATATTACATATATACATACATGCACACCTTGCACCACTGGTAAATAACTGAAAATAAGTGAATTTTGTTTTTAAAAATTTGTTTTACCTTTACGCTCAGGTTCTATGCAGACAAAGGGCAGTCAGATGCAGACAAAACTGATGCTGAGATTGCGCTCTAAATCGTACCCCATGAGATTGAAAGTTTTTTCAATGCGTTATTTGACAGTGAGTTATGTGAACATCTCTCTAACAAAATAAATGAATTATCCAACAAAAATTTGTCGGATAATCCCGGATTGCCGTATATGTTGTCTATATTATTTAACACAGTTTTAAATTATTATACATTTATTTTGTTAAAATCATATCATTTAAAAACGGGGCAAAATTAGAACATATATTTTACCTGTGCAAATTTTTTCATAAAATATCCGGCTTTCGGGTACGACTTATTTATATTATGGAATGTTTTGACAGAATTTTGTCAAAAATTAAGTATTCAGGCACGGTTTTTGCATGTAAAAAATCCGCGTTAAATAATATAATAGATTTAGTATCATGAAAAAGTTTTTGACAGTATTATTGGTGTTTACGGTTTTTACCGGATATGCAAAGAACGACGATATAAAAGCAGATTCAATTAAGAAACTGATAGAAAACAAATCATTCGCTTTTATACCGCAGTCGGCGATGCCTATGAGAGGAGGATTCATTTCTTTAACTCCGTCATTTGACGTCAAAGTGTCGGGCGACAGTGTTGTAAGTTATTTACCGTATTACGGCGTAGCGCGCACTGCGATTTTTCCGGGCGAAGAAACCGGAATCAAGTTCACAAGCACAAATCATCAATATGAAGTGCAGACAACAAAAAACGGATGGAATATCCTGATTAAACCCAAAGACGTCGGGCATAATGTAGAACTGAATTTTAACATCTCAAAATCGGGACATGTTATGCTCAGGGTAAACGATTACAGAAGAGATCCTATAACGTTTAGCGGATATCTGGAATTGTAAAAGCGTGCTGCAAATAAATATATACTTGCTAAAATTCATTCTTCCCCGGGAATTTCGGCAAGTATATTTTTTAACAGTCTCCAAAACCTGTCGACTGTGGCGATTTCAAGTTTCTCGTTGGGAGAATGTGCATCTCTGATTGTGGGACCAAACGAAATCATGTCCAGATCGGGATATTTTTCCAAAAACAGTCCGCATTCCAGTCCTGCATGAACAGCTTTAACCTTAGGCTCTTCATTGAATAATTCCGTATAGACTTTTTTCGCTGTCCGGAGTATTTCGGAATCGGTATTCGGCTCCCAGCCCGGATAACTGTTCGATGTAGAAGTTCTTGCGCCTGTAAGCGAAAACAGACTCTTTACGGTATCGACAGCGTCGTACAGCTTGCTTTTTATTGAACTGCGCTGGCTTGTGGTTATCAGCGCTTCCCGTCCATGAACAAACTTTATCGAAGCAAGGTTTGTAGAGGTCTCGACCAGACCGGCGATTTTCGTACTCATGGCAATAACTCCCGAAGGACAGGCCTGTATGGTCGCCAAAAGCTCCAGCTGGCTTACTTCGTCGATAACGTACGGAGGAGTTTCGACACCGGTAAACTCTACCTGCATTTCCCGTTCGATATGGCGATATTCTTCTTCAAGATGTGTTTTGTAATTGGAGTAGTTTTTTGAAAGTTTGGCCACTAAATCATTGCTTATGCAAAACACCGCATAAGCTTCTCTCGGAATGGCATTTCTAAGATTTCCTCCTTCATAGCTGCTTATCCTGAAATCGTATTTCAGAGACATTCGCCATAAAAAACGGTTTAAAAGTTTTATTGCATTGGGTCTTCCCTTGTTGATGTCGTCTCCGGAATGGCCGCCCGAAAGCCCTTTTATCGACAGTTTGCATCCGGCATAGTCCGAAGGCGTTGGCTCGGTCGTATAAGTCAGCCGGATTGTTGTGTCTATCCCGCCGGCACAGCCGATAAACAGTTCGCCGTCGTCTTCGGAGTCAAGATTGATGAGTATTTTACCCGAAAAAAAGTCTTTAGACAAAGCTTTTGCCCCTGTCAGTCCGACTTCTTCTCCGACGGTAAACAGACATTCAAGCGCTCCGTGTGCGGCTTCTTTATCTGCAAGTATTGCAAGTGCGGCGGCCATTCCTATTCCGCAGTCAGCGCCTAAGGTTGTTCCTCTGGCTTTTATCCAGCCGTCTTCGATATACGGAATAATCGGGTCGTTCTCGAAATCGTGTATGACATTTATGTCTTTTTCGGCAACCATATCGACATGACTTTGCAGGACTGCGGTTTTTATTTTTTCCATTCCTCTGGTTGCCTGTTTGGATATCAGGACATTTCCGGCGCTGTCCTTTTTATATTCCAGTGAGTGTTTCCGTGCAAACTCAATCAGATATTCCACTATTTTCCCCTCTTTTTTCGAAGGACGCGGAATTTTACATATTTCGTAGAAATAACCGAATACAGCCTGTGGCTGAAGATGTAACAAATTTTCCATTTTCTTATATATAAACTGTTATTCACAATATTTTGTTTTAATTATCTGAAAATTATATAATATATTCGCACGCAAATTTACGGAATAATTTCAAACTTTTAAAATTTACAGAATGCTAATGCATGTTTGGACTTTCAACAAATTCTGTAAATACTGATCAAAATACTGATCATTTTCTGAAAGCAGCCAGAATAGCATCGAGGCTCAACAGGTCGGTTATCAGAACCTGACGGGGTTTGCTCCCGTCGGGGGGACCGACTATTCCTGCCGCCTGCAACTGATCCATTACCCGTCCTGCCCGGTTGTATCCCAGGTTCAGTTTTCTTTGAATAAGGGACGTCGAACCGCTTTGACTCTGGACAATTAATTTTGCAGCATCTTCGAACATCGGGTCGAGGTTTTGCATATCAATCTGTTTTTCCGCATTTTTTTCGTCTACATATTCGGGCAGATCGTATGCTGCCGCGTAACCGGGTTGCTGGCGGATAAAGTCCGTGACCCTGTCCACTTCGGGAGTATCTACAAGAGCGCACTGTACCCTAATCAATTCGGCGCCTCCTGCCGACACAAGCATGTCTCCACGCCCGATAAGCCGGTTTGCTCCGGGTGCGTCCAGTATTGTTCTCGAATCGACCATCGAAGTAACACGGAATGCGATACGCGCAGGAAAGTTTGCCTTGATCAGTCCGGTGATAATATTGGTCGTGGGTCTCTGTGTTGCAATAATCAGGTGTATACCTATGGCTCGGGCCAGCTGTGCCAGCCGCGCTATCGGTTCTTCGATTTCTTTTCCGGCAGTCATGATAAGGTCGGCATATTCGTCGATAACCAGCAGAACATACGGCATATACCTGTGACCTTTCAGCGGATTCAATTTTCTGTTGATAAATTTTTCGTTATATTCCTTAACATTTCTGACGCCTGCCATTTTGAGAAGGTCGTAACGGCTGTCCATCTCCATACACAGCGATTTCAGAGTGTACACGACTTTTTGCGTGTCGGTTATGATAGGTTCTTCCGTATCGGGCAGCTTGGCGAGGAAATGTTTTTCGATTTTGTTGTACGGCGTAAGTTCCACTTTTTTAGGGTCAACCATAACGATTTTCAACTCTGCTGGATGTTTCTTGTAGAGCAGAGATGTGAGTATGGCGTTCAATCCTACCGATTTTCCCTGTCCGGTAGCTCCGGCGACAAGCAGGTGAGGCATTTTTGCCAAATCAAAAGCGTATATTTCGCCCAGAATTGTTTTCCCCAAAGCAACCGGCAAATCGAATTTCGATTCCTGAAATTTCGCCGATCTGATGATGGAACGCATGGAAACAATATCCGGTTTTTCGTTGGGAACTTCGATACCGATTGTTCCCTTTCCGGGCATGGGCGCAATGATACGGACACCGATGGCCGCGATACGCAGAGCGATATCATCTTCAAGACGCCTTATCTGCTGTATGCGGATACCTTCTTTGGGAACTATTTCGTACAGAGTGACGGTAGGTCCGACTGTGGCATGAATCTTGATTATGGCAATTTTATACTGTCCAAGGATTTCCACAATTTTGTCCTTGTTCTTTTTCAGTTCGTCGTTATCTATTTTATCGCTCGAAGTTTTGTAATCTTCGAGCAAATCTACCGGCGGTCGCTGATAGCCCGAAAGATCTTTAGTCGGGTCGTATAACTCGCCGGTCAACAGCTCTTCGTCCAGTAATTCTTCTTCTATCTTTGTGGTATCGAACTCTGTATTTCTATCATACGACGGGATATACGGTATTTGTTCCTCGCCGGTTTCCCCGGTTTCCCCGTTTTCATCATCGTCTTCGGGGGTATCTGTCACGACAGGACCGCCGCCTTGGGGCTGTTCAGTTTCACCGGAATGTGGGGAACCGGTTTCAGGTTTCTTTTCTTCAACTTTCTTTTCTTCGGGTTTCGGTTCTTTCTTTCTTTCAATAAATGTTTTTTTACAGAGAGCAATAAGATTGTGATATGCCATTGTAATAACATTCACTGTTTTCGGGGTGATAAGCAGACAGTATGCCACTATTGATATCAGCAGCAGTAATCCTGTTCCGATTATTCCGATCTGCGGTTTTAAGCGGTCGAATAAAAAACGTCCGAAATTGCCGCCTAATCCGCGTTCCAGCCATGTCCCCGATGTATTCCCGTGAAACAGAAATGTCAGGGTTAAAGATGACAGAACGAGTCCCAGGAAAAGTATTATCATGGTTTTGACGTATTTTTTACCCTGTCGCAGTATCCGGACGGCGCTTAAAAAAAGCATTACCGGAAGTATTAAAGCTCCCAGTCCAAGATGCGTCACAAACGTTTTTGCAATCCTGATTCCCATTTCGCCGACTTTGCCGTCATTGATCGAACTGTAATGTTTCCAGTTATAGAGATAGATTAAAAGCGATACAAACAAAAACAGACTCAGCGCACAAAACAGTAAACCCCAAATAAAGGGAGCCGCTTCTTTCCGTTTTTTATCTTCTGTCTTTTTATTTCCTTTTTCTTTTGTCATTTTTCAACACGAATGAAGCCGCAAAATTAATCATTTTTTTTAACCTTGCTAAGCATATTTCAGATCAGAAGGTATGACAATTTTTTTTGACAGACCTTCCCGGGAACCCTAACAGGGTTTCCAACCCTGTTAGGGTTTTCAACGTATGGTTTTCAACGTAAATTATGAAAATTCTGTTAATTCTGTCAAAAAAATTCTGTCAAAAAAGTACTATCGTTACTGTGAAAATCTTACCGTCGAGACAGCTGTCCGGTGCGGGCGTATATGTAACCGTAACCGTCCTTGCGCCGGCTTCGTAGATAGCCCTGCCGTTCATTGTGATTGCGCCGCCGTAGGTTGACGATTCCCGAATATAGGGAGTCAGGTCGATGCTGTTGTCGGCGGTATAAGTGAATGTCCCGCCGGCTTCGATACCGATGATTTGATTGATTTGCAGAGCTTCGGCCTGGTCGTAACATACTGCCAGCGTATTGTGTTGCCGGCGAATATTGCCGGACAGGATTTTCAGATACGCCTTGCGGGTAAGAGCGGCGGGAACACAGCGATTTGTAACCTCGTAGGTAAACGTAAGCACGCCGGATGTACGCGAGCCGTCTATCACAACTTCACCCGACGGACTGACAGCGCCGTATACACTTTTCCAGACAACAGTCGGATACTCTACCGTATCGATATATTTCGACAGATTGACCGTCGTTCCCGGACAGGTGTTCAGGCGGATGTCCGGATAATTCAGTATTGACGAAGGCAGAACCTTAATGTTGAAAGTGTCTGCCACACCGTCGCAACCGTCCTTATGCGGCGTCACGATGTACTTTGCGAATATCGATGCGCCGGTGGGATTGACAATCGGCGATTTATTGATATTCCCCGTTCCCGAACCCGGCAAGTTTGTTTTAGAGATGTCGCCTGTTACGGCTTCGATAACCCAGCTAAACTCTGTGGGCGAACCGCCGCTGTTGGTATTGTCCTCGAAATTTACAGACAGCCCGCTGCCATGACAAACCTCAATATCGTCGACAGCCTTAACAGCGGGAATACCTTTCAGTTCGACGAAAACCGTGTCTGTACTTTTGCATCCGGCCGGACGGGTGACGGTAACAAGATATTGCAGAACGCCGCCGTCGGGCAGGGGACTTGTCATGTAATCGTAAGTGAAATCAAGGGGCGTACCGATACCTCCGCCGCTCAGGTACGTCGCCGGATTCCATTCGTACTGATAGCCCGATATGGGTTTTTCGCCAATGGAAGCATTGACTGCCATCTGGCAAACCGGCAAGGGTTGAGACGTGATTTCGTACGCCGGCGTCGGGACGGCGATTGAAACGGAATCGGCAAGCCATGGATTTTTCGAGCTGTTCTCCGAATTGTTTTTGCGCAACACTACTGCCATATTGCAGACGTCCATGCTCGACGGCACACTGGCGGTGATCTGGAAGGCAACACTGTCGCCGTCGTACGTAATGTTACTCACCCGCAGTCCGCTTGCTCCGGCGACAGGTAACCACGATGCGCCGTCGCTATACCACAGGTCGAGATTCAGGGCATCGGCGTCGAAATACTGCGAAA
>JAISPE010000289.1 GCA_031275145.1 Prevotellaceae bacterium
ATCCCTGTTAAAAATCCGCGTGGCAAAGGTCGGAAACTGTCGTCGCGCGAAGTAGGCAGCGCGAAGTTTGTAGAGCCTCTGGACAGGAATCCCGACACGAATGACGACGGTATTCTGCCTCCGGATCATTCCGAAAAAGTGCCGGTACAAATGTCTTTACTCTGAAATGTTGAAGTGTTTTTACATCGGACAAAAAAATAAGCATATTAAATATAATTAAAATACAATATGTTATAATTAGAAATAAATATTTTTCAAAAAAAATGAGATATATCAAAATAAACCCTTATCTTTGCGGCGTTAAAACTTTAAACAATTTGCATTGTTCAACGTTAGTACATAAACCACAGTAAGCAATGTGGGATTATATGTATAAGATAATCATGGTTAGTTAAAAAAGAATAGAATCCTTTATTTAATATAATAAAAAAAGAAAAGTACACTAAATTAATTGTATAATGTATACACAAGAAGAATTAGCTTCTAAGGCTCTACCCGAGTTACAACAGATTGCTAAAATTATGGGAGTTCATAAAATCAGGGCTTACAGAAAAGAAGAACTGATCAGGCACATTCTCGGAAAAGAAAACCCGAATGGCGAACCGGAAGACAGTAAGGCATTTGTTCCGGTAAACACAAACAGTGAGAGCGAGCCGCCTAACAGCCACTTTGACAGTGGCGGAGAAAAAACAGAATTTGTTAAAGCGAAACGTGGCCGGCCAAGACGGATACCGATTGAAATCGGTTCAGTCGGTTCAGCTGAATCTGTTCCCTACAAAACGGTCAATGTCCCCCCAATCAGTGACGGGGACGAAGAAAAACGACATGCAGGCAGACCAAAACGCGCGCGTACGCGTATCGGAGGAAAAGAATTAATCGCTTCATCTTCGAAATCCGAATCGGCAAGAAATGACGGCGAAGAAAAAAGCGAAGAAAAAGTAATTCTGTCAACTACAAATACAGCGCCGGACAAACCGATTGCAAGACCATCTTATTCAAAGGAAGATTTTTCAGAATATATGGAGGAAATAGCAGAGAAAAAAATGGAAACAGACATTATGCCGGTGAAAGAAGAAGTGGAAACAGAAAAAGTGGAAGTCGTTAAGGATGAAAACCGGATATCGCAAAAAGAAGAGAAGGCGGAGTTCGAAGGAATCATACAGGTTTCGGGAGTACTGGAAGTTATAGCCGAAGGATACGGATTTTTACGGTCCTCGGACTACAATTACCTCAATTCGCCCGACGACATCTACGTATCACAGTCTCAGATAAAGCTTTTCGGACTCAAAACCGGCGACACAATAAACGGAATTGTGCGTCCCCCGAAAGAAGGCGAAAAATATTTCCCTCTTTTGAAAGTGATAGAAATCAACGGCAGAAACCCCGATTATGTCCGCGACAGAGTGCCTTTCGATTTTCTTACTCCGCTGTTCCCGACGGAAAAATTCAATCTTGTCGGACACGGACACAGCAACCTCTCTGTCCGCATTGTCGATATGTTTACTCCAATAGGCAAGGGCCAGCGCGGTCTTATCGTGGCACAGCCGAAAACCGGTAAGACAGTATTGCTGAAATCTATCGCCAACGCCATTGCCGACAATCATCCCGAAGTATACATGATTGTCCTGCTGATAGACGAACGGCCGGAAGAGGTAACGGATATGGCGCGAAGCGTTAAAGCCGAGGTTGTTGCTTCAACGTTCGACGAGCCGGCCGACAGACATGTGCGCGTCGCAAACATAGTTCTCGAAAAAGCTAAACGTCTGGTAGAATGCGGTCACGACGTCGTTATCCTTCTGGATTCCATAACCCGTCTGGCACGGGCATTCAATACCGTTCAGCCTGCTTCGGGAAAAGTACTTTCGGGAGGTGTAGACGCCAACGCTCTGCATAAACCCAAACGATTCTTCGGCGCTGCCCGCAATATCGAAAACGGAGGCTCGCTGACAATACTCGCAACGGCTTTGACCGATACCGGCTCAAAAATGGACGATGTGATTTTCGAAGAATTTAAAGGTACGGGAAATATGGAGCTACAGCTCGACAGAAAACTCTCGAATCGCAGGCTGTTCCCGTCGGTAGACGTTACGCTGTCAAGCACTCGACGCGAAGATTTGCTGCTGGATAAGGATGTCATGAACAGAATATGGATACTCCGGAACTATCTCAGCGACATGAATTCTGTAGAAGCAATGGAATTTTTGAGAACACGTCTGCAAAAAACGTCAAGCAACGAGGAATTTTTGATTTCCATGAACAGTTAAAAAACAAAAAACTCCGTTTTTTATTCGACTTTATAACAGTAAATAAATAAATTTACTGATGTTAATCTGTTGATAAATATCACAGAGATGTGTGCCGTATGATTTATTTGTGCGGAAAAAGTTGGTTTTTTACAATAAAAATCATACTTTTGCGCCGTATTGTATAAATATTAAAAATTAAATGAAATGGAAGAATTTTGGACATCTTTAACTTTATTGGAGAAAATATTGTGGAGTATCGCAATACCGGCGTCGATTATATTCATAATTCAGACTGTCATGACGTTCGCCGGAATGGACTCGCACGACGGAGTAGGTGCGGAATTTAATGGAAACGAGGGCGATCCCTCTCCTTTCCAGCTGTTTTCGTTCCGTAACCTGATAAATTTCCTGCTCGGATTCAGCTGGGCGGGAATATCCCTCTCGGGAAACATGGAGAGCGAAACATGGGTCGTGATTTTATCGACATTCGGCGGGATTTTGCTGGTAACGGTTGTCATGCTTATATTTTACTATATGAGCCGGCTCGGAGAAAGCGGAAATATTCACTCCGAAGACGCAATCGGTAAAACAGCAGTAGTTTATGTTCCGATATCGGAGAGAAGATCGCGGGCGGGAAAAATCCAGCTCACCATCAACGGCGCTACCTGCGAATTTGACGCTCTGACCGACGGCGATTCCCTCAAAACCGGAGAACCTGTTGTTGTCAAATCGGTTATCAACGGAAATCTGCTTCTGGTAGGTAAAGTTTGATGATTAATTTCGAAGAGGGTTATGTCCTGCCGGTAGATAAACCTTACGCATGGACATCCACGGATGTTGTCCGTAAGGTGAAAATACTGCTGCGAAACAAAGCCGGTCTGAAAAAGATAAAAGTCGGTCATGCAGGAACTTTGGACCCCCTGGCGACAGGTTTGCTGATCGTATGCATCGGAAAGGCTACTAAAAATATCGAAAATATTCAGAACGGCGAAAAAGAGTATATCGCCGATGTGTGTTTCGGCGCAACTACTCCATCGTTCGATCTGGAAACCGAAATAGACAGTCGATATCCTTTTGAACATATCGACAGGGATTTAATAAATTCCGTTCTTCCTTCGCTTTCAGGAAAACAGAAACAGATTCCTCCTTTGTTTTCAGCCAAACTGATTGACGGCAAACGTGCTTACGAATACGCAAGAACAGGCAAAACTCCGGAAATGAAACCGGCAAATATTGAAATCTACAGGCTTGAACTGCTCGATTATACTGCTCCAACAGCAAAAATCAAAATTAATTGCAGCAAAGGCACGTACGTGCGCTCTTTTG
>JAISPE010000031.1 GCA_031275145.1 Prevotellaceae bacterium
GATGTGATAACGATTTCGTTCAGTTCGGTATCCGCGACCGCCGCCGTGTCCTGTAACGACCGGCTGCCGACGTTCTGCGCCTGTATTCCAAATGATAATGCCAGCAGCGATACGCTCTGTAAAAACGTATAAAGATGTTTTCTTAACTGCCTCCGTCTTCCAAACAAAACCGTGTTACTCTTAATAATCATAATAAACGACATTTATCATTTTAAAGTACAAAAGTACAGGCGCTGGAAAATGTGCGCAATACCATGTGTGTGGTATATTTTGCGGATATATATATATACTGTGCGCGGTACAGTTTTGTGATAACGGGAATACTGAAAAACGTGGTGACGCTTGCCGGAACGTCCTGAAAGGACGTTTAAGAACCCGAAACAGTTCAAATACTGCGACCAAAAAAGATTATTATGAGGACATTACAAAAAGCGTCATTACGAGGAAGCGTTTCGTACCAAAACGTGTCCGTCATCTCGCGTCAAACGAGAGATGACGGACGCAATCCGCGACGGACCGTGACACAAAAACCGGAAACCGTAAATTTTATTTATTTCCAGAGATAACTCAAAGTAATTCTGAATGTATTTGACAGGGGAGAGCTTATATTTGATGTACTTATCAGATATGAGCCGTCGAAGTGGAAAGACTGGTATACTATTCCCGCGCCTATGGTAACATATCTGTATCCCCTGTTATTCTTGCTGTTGTGATAGCCGGCCCTCAGCATTGCCGATTGTCTGAAAGAATATTCCAAACCTGCCGACCATATAAAATCTCTTGTTTCGTCAAACGATTTGCCGATAGCCTCGAATATTGTCATATTTTTTTCGTAATTCGACGGAACGAGCGGTTTGTTTATATCGACAGATGTTGCCAGAGCATTGCTTTTGTCGAAGTTAATATTCAATGTACTGCCCAGCCGCCAGTTCATGGGAAGGAATATTTCTTTATCGCCGGAAAGCGCCACTTTTGTTCCGAGATTTGAGAGGCTTGTTCCGAAAGACAGATTTGCTTCCCTGTTGCGTACCTCTACCTGTCTTGTATAGAAAAAAGCCACGTCGCCTGCAAATGCCGGCGACGGTCTCAGAACTCCTCCTGACGAAGAGCCTGTCGATTCCACTTTTAAACCGCTGGCATACCGCAATGTTATTCCTCCGGAGACATATTTTCCCAGCCGGTGGGAATAGGAAACGTCCAGAGCATATTCTCCGGACATGGTCGTTCCGATATACGTAGCGTCGGGCATATAAAGTTCTATTCCTCCCGTAGACAGATATAATGCGGAGATACCGATTGCATTATTCTCAAAACGCATGTATCCAGAAAGAAATCCCATATTCATGCCCCTAGTTACTACCTTGAGCCATGGGGTATAGGATACGGATGCTCCGCGAGACTGTTCTGCAAAAACATATTTGGCGGCATTCCATTTCTGGGAAACCGCATCGGGGGAAGTCGCAACACCCACATCGCCCATCCCCGACGAACGGGCTTCGGGAGCTATATCCAGAATAAAAAGTACCGACGATCTGTTTTCGTTTTGAGCAAAACACGTAATAATATTCACGCACAAAAGTGTGAAAACCGCAATGTAACGAATACAGGACATTCTTGAGTTTATTTGCATACAGTTCTTAAACAATCATTCCGGCCGGATGAATAACTATTCATCCCAGTTCACAAGAATACGTCCGCAATACTCACACGGGATCAGTCTTTTACCCATTTTTATGTCTACCTGGCGCTGAGGCGGTATTTTGTTGAAACAGCCGCCACAGGCATCACGTTTAACTTCGACTACAGCCAGACCGTTACGCGCATTTTTACGCAACCGTTCATACGCATTTAGCAGTCGGGGCTCTATAACCTGTTTGTATTCTGTCGATTTTTCTTTCAGAACAAGTTCTTCCTTTTCGGTATTTGCAATAATTTTTTCCAGTTCCTGTTTTTTGGCGACCAAATCTTTTTTCCGCTCCTCCAGCATTTTTTTCGTTTCCTCTTCCGAAGCTTTCTTGTCCTTGATAAGCTCCTCGGCTTCTTTGATTTTCTTTTCGGAAAGCTCTATTTCAAGGCTTTGAAACTCTATTTCCTTGGACAGGGATTCAAATTCGCGGTTGTTCCTGACATTCTTTTGCTGCTCTTCGTACTTACTGATCAGGGCATTGGAATTTGCTATGTCTAATTTTCTTTGAGAGATAATGCCTTCCGCCTTTTTAATTTCAACCTGTATATTCGAGATTCTTGTTTCGAAACCTATTATATCGTCTTCCAAAGTTCGCACTTCGTTAGGCAATTCCCCTCTGAGAGTCCGTATGTTATCAATTTCCGAATCGATTACCTGAATTTCATACAGGAGGCGCAATTTCCGTTCGACGGGATCGTTCGCCGAAATCTGCGGTGTTGTTTTCAATATTTGTTGCAGCCGGTCCAATTTTACATCTGCTTTGTTTTCTTCTTGAGGTGCTACAACTTTTTTTTCTGTTTTCTTTGCCATATTTATATTTTTATAACCAACTAATTTACAATTAAAAATATTGCACAGGATTAATAATGCCGCGCGATAAACTGGCCGCAAAATTAGGGAATTTTTTATTAATTACATTATAAAATATTTCGACTGCAAAATATTCGCTTTCAAAATGCCCCGTATCGGCCAGAATAATTTCGTTCCGGTAGTCTAAAAACTGGTGATACTTACAGTCTCCCGTGATAAAAATGTCTGCTCCGGCAGCTATGGCCCCGTCGATATATCCCGATCCGGAGCCGCCACATACGGCAACTGTTTTTACTTTTTTATACAAATCGTTATGCCGGATGATTTTTACGGATAAGACCTTTTTTATTTTCGCCATAAATTCAGACGGGTCTGTATATTCCGGCAACACGCCCGTTGCTCCGATACCGGCATTTGCAAACCTGTTTTCGAGCTGATATATGTCATAAACAGGCTCTTCGTACGGATGATTCTGTCGCAGAGCCGAGATGATTTTACCCAGACTGTCTTTTGTTGCAACGGTTTCTATCCTGATTTCCGGCTCGTCGTGTAACAGTCCTTTTTCCCCGACAAACGGGTTTGTCTTCTCTCCTCCCCGGAACGTGCCCGTACCCGCAATATTATAGCTGCACGAATCGTAATTGCCGATATGCCCAGCTCCGGCATCAAACATTGCCCGCCGGACTTTTTCCGAATATGCATCCGGAACGAATGTCACGATTTTGAACAGTAATTTTTCGATTTGCGAGAGGATTTTTATATCCGAAAGGCCTAATTTTTCGGCTAAAACTGTGTTTATCCCGCCCTGCACGCTGTCGAGATTTGTATGTGATGCATACAAAGCGATATTGTTTTGTATGGCCTTGATTACAATTCGCTCCACAGGATTTTTCCCGTTTATTTTCTTTAAACCTTTAAATATCACTGGATGATGCGAGATGACGAGATTTGCTTTTTTTTCTATTGCCTCGTCGATAACGTCTTCGGTTACGTCAAAACACAGGAGGGCCGAAGTTACTTCCGATTCCGGATCACCGACAATCAGTCCCGCATTGTCGTAACTTTCCTGATAAATCAGCGGAGCAAGCTTTTCCAGTTCCGAAACAATATTTTTTACAGTAATCATCTGTTTATAATAGATCTTTAATTTCCAGCAATTTTGCCTTAATATTTTCCAGCCGCTTAATGATTTTCACATTTTCATATTCTCCTTCCCGGTTTTCGCTAATCCTTTTTTTAGCGCCTTCCAGAGTCATTCCCTGATTTTTAACGAGGTTGTGAATGATTGTGAATGTTTCGATGTCTTGAGGAGTGTACATTCTGTTTCCTCTGACAGTTCTCTGGGGCTTTATTATTTCGTCAAATTTATCCGACCAGTATCTAATCGTGGATATGTCCACATTCAACATCTGGGCAACCTGGCCGATAGGATAATGGAACTGTTCTATTACCGGTTCTTTGTATGGCATCTTATTTTTCTTTAATACTACTTTAACATTATAATGATGCGGCAAAGATACAATATTTATTATTCCGGCTAAAATTTTAGATTTACGATTTTAGATATTTTAGATTTACGATTTTAGATTTACGATTTTAGCTTACGCACATCAGGCGCAAGCCAAATCTAAAATCGTAAATAAAACTTACGCACGTCAGGCGCAAGCCAAATCTAAAATCTAAAATCGTAAATAAAACTTACGCACGTCAAGCGCAAGCCAAATCTAAAATCTAAAATCGTAAATCATAAATAAAGCTTACTTTTGCAAAAAAAATAGATTGATTGACAAAAAAGACGCCATCGAATACATTCTGGAAAAATGTTCGGATATTTATACTTCGGACAGTTGTATTTTTGTTTTCATTCAGCATACTTTCGGTGATTT
>JAISPE010000049.1 GCA_031275145.1 Prevotellaceae bacterium
TCTCTCTCTCTCTCTCTCTCTCTCTCTCTCTCTCTCTCTCTCTCTCTCTCTGCAAAAATCGTGCCACAGCAGTTAACTGCTTGATTTATCAGAGAATTATGTGAGAAAAACAGATTCATATTATAATTTTTTTCAATAAAATTTATTATCATTTTTACGGCGCGAATATATAAAAAAAATAATTAATCAAACAAACATTTTTTACATTTAATATAAATATTTTTACTACGGTTTGAAATACATCGGTTTAACAGGCATATATCGCAGTTAACTTTTTTAACTTTTTTTCTTTTGTACGGGATACAAATAAAGCCACGCTCTGCATTTCAAAATCGCAGGCGTGAACGACGAATCCTTGCGCTTCGTGCCTTATTACGAAATCGAAAAAGAAGAAATGACCTGTTTCCCTTTCTTTACGGGAAACTGAGGAGTAATCATTGTCGTAAAGATATTGCGAATAACCGTTTCGTACCGAAACTGAAAAACATGATGACGCCTGTCGAAGAATATGGCGACGAAACAATCCGCGACGGGTCGTCATTGCGAGGAGCGGTAGCGACGAAGCGATCCAGAAATCCACGACCTTCCGGATTGCTTCGTTCCCCGCAATGACGAAGAGTCGGGAAAAAGCTTGCTGTAAAAAACTCACAATTCTCACCCGTTTGATGTATAAAAGCAAAGTTACTGCTTTGGAGCTTTCAATAAATAAAGGCATCAATTGTGAATTTACTTGATGACATTTAGATTTGAGCAGTTATTTCCAGACAACGCCTTTGCCGCAAGTCAGGAGACCTGCTTTTAGCTTCGGCGTAGCGGGGACGCTACGCCGAGCGCAGAGGCTTGCGGAGGCTTATCGGACTTTCAGAGTAACGACAGTGATTACGGCCAGAAGTATTGCGATAATCCAGAACCGGACAGTGATTTTAGATTCCGGTATCGGTTGCAGCGGTTTTTGGATACGGGCGTCTATTCCTGCATTTCCCTGTTTCTGGTAATGATGGTGCAGGGGGGTCATTTTGAAGATTCGTTTCCCTGTGCCGTAGCGTTTTTTGGTGTATTTAAAGTACGTGACCTGAGCAATAACCGACAGGCTTTCGACAAAGAAAATACCGCACAGAACGGGTATCAGCAGTTCCTTGCGTATAATAATCGCAAAGACGGCAATAATTCCTCCGAGCGCCAGACTTCCTGTATCACCCATAAAGACCTGTGCAGGATAGGAGTTGTACCACAGAAACCCGATCAGAGCGCCTATAAATGCCGCGATAAACACAACGAGCTCGCCGGTCGAAGGGATATACATTATATTAAGGTAGTCGGCGTATATTATGTTACCGGACAGATAGGCGAATATTCCCAGCGTCGTACCGATTACGATGGATATGCCCGTCAGCAGTCCGTCTATGCCGTCGGTAAGGTTTGCACCGTTGGAAACAGCTGTGATAATCAAAATTGTAGCCAGCACAAAGATTATCCATCCTCCGACCTGTTTGGTTTTGCCTTTCCCGGGCATCAGCATGTTATAGTTAAACTCGTTGTTTTTGAATAGCGGGAGTGTCGTTATTGTTGATTTCGATTCAATTGACCATATTGTCCGGTCGCCGACGGTTGTAACCTGCGCTCCGGGTGTTCCGGGCTTGACCTTTTCACGTACAACCACACCGTCGTTGAGAAACAGAACGCTGCCCACGATTATTCCAAGACCGATCTGTCCTATAATCTTTGCCTTGCCGCTGAGTCCCTTTTTATTCTTCCTGAACACTTTGATGTAATCGTCAATCAAACCGATCAGTCCCAGCCAGACAGTGGTCGTTATCATTAATAAAAGGTAAACGTTGTCCAGTCTGGCAAACAGCAGTACCGGAATCAGTATCGACAGCAGGATAATGATGCCTCCCATTGTCGGAGTTCCCTTCTTTGACATCTGGCCTTCGATGCCCAGATCCCTTATTTCGTCTCCGATCTGTCTGCGTTGCAGCATTTTTATTATCCGTTTACCGACGAACAGAGCCACGGTCAGAGAAAAAATCATTGCCAGAGCAGCCCTGAAAGAAATAAAGTTAAACATTCCCGCTCCCGGGATGTCGAAAAGTTTTCGTAAATATGTTAATATGTGATATATCATAAATAAACTGTTATTGTTTTACAAGATTTTTCAATTCTTTCCACAGGCATGCGACGGGAAGTCCCATGATATTATAGTACGAACCTTCGATTCTTTCGATGCCGGTGTATCCTATCCATTCCTGGATTCCGTAAGCTCCGGCTTTGTCCAGCGGATGATATTTTTCGACGTAATACTCTATATCGTCGCATGATAATTCTGCAAAAAACACATACGAGGATACGCTGAATATTTTTTTTTGCCGGACAGTTTTTATGCAGGTTCCCGTTATGACCTCGTGTTTGCAGCCCGACAGTTTTTTCAGCATTTTAACAGCATCCTGTCTGTTTTCCGGTTTGCCGAGAAGTTCGTTACGGCATTTCACCATTGTATCCGCAGTGACCAGTATCTCCTTATCGTTTAACTGACGGGGACAGGCGTCCGATTTTTTCCCGGCCAGAAAGCCTGCGACATCGTCTGCCGGCATACCGGGAGGATAGGATTCGTCGAAATCATAATTTTCCGCTATCTCGAAAGGGATATCCAGACCCTTTATCAGCTCCTGTCTCCTCGGCGACCGGGACGCAAGTATGATGCGGTATTCCTGAAGTTTATTTGTCATATTGCCGCCGTCAAGGTTTTGAGATATTCGGCTTCATCCCGTTCGAGATATGGCGACAGGGAGTCGTATACCTGTTTATGATAGTCATTCAGCCATTTTATTTCTTCCCTGCTCATCATGGCCGCGTTTATGGATTTGGTATCTATGGGACAGAGAGTCAGTGTCTCGAATGAATAAAAATCCCCGTAGCCGGTATTGCAGTGAAATTTGCATGCGACAAGATTTTCCGTTCTTATACCGTATTTTCCTTCGATATATATTGCCGGCTCGTTTGAGGTAATCATTCCCGTCTGCAGGGCAACCGGATTCTCTTCGCTGCTAATGTTTTGAGGCCCTTCATGTACATTCATATAATGACCGACGCCGTGACCCGTTCCGTGCAAAAAGTTTTTACCTTTCTCCCAGAGGAACTTGCGTGCGAGTATGTCTAACTGCGATCCTCTTGTTCCTGCCGGAAATACGGCCATGCTCAGGCTGATCATTCCTTTAAGTACCAGAGTGTAATTTTCTTTTTCCTCATCCGAAGGGTTTCCGAAATGCAGCGTTCTGGTGATGTCCGTCGTACCGGTAAGATACTGCGCACCGGAATCGACTAAGTAGAAAGCATCTGTACCGATTTCCGTATCCGGTTCCTTCGAGGGCGAATAGTGCGGCAAGGCTCCGTTGGCTCCGTATGCCGATATTGTACTGAAACTTAGTCCCCTGTAATCTTTTCCCTTTGCCCTGAATTTTTCCAGCTGTCCGGCGGCGTCTGTTTCCGTTATCCTGACTTTTCCGATACTGCCGTTTAACCACCTCAAAAACCGCAGCATGGCAACTCCGTCGGTAATCATGCAGCGTCTGAAACCCGAAAGTTCGACACTGTTTTTAACTGCCTTCCGGAAAGCGAGAGTTTCGGCAAGGTTTTTTTCTTCGACAACCGTAACCCTGTCTTTCAACAGTTTGTATGTATGGAAATTTATTTTGTTGAAATTGAGTTTAACCGTTCTGTCATTCGCAATCGAAGAGACGAAGGAATCGAAACCGCTGTAGGGATGTATGATTATTCCGTCGCCGTAAAGCTGTCGGCGATCGTTTTCGGATAACTGTTTTTCGTTCATAAACAGATGTATGTCCGGATAGTCAATAAGCAGATATGATATTGCAACGGGATTGTATGCGACGTCCGAACCTCTCATATTCAGTATCCATGCGATTTCGTCAAGCGCTGAAACTATGTATATTTCTCCGTTTGGGGTTGTCGATTTTGCAAAACCGGCCAGTTTCTGTCTTCTGCTTTGTCCGGTGATTTCATCCGGCAACAAAAATGCTTCCGATTCGGGCAGGGCAGGCCTGTCGGGATAAATCCTGTCGAAAATGTCTCCGATATCGGTAAGAATCAGCGGTGAAAGCGAGCGTCTCAGCATCTCGAACAGGTTTATGGAAAACAGTCTGGCATCAACTCCTATTTTCTTGCCGTTTTCGAGACGCATTTTTAACCATGACTCGTCAAACAGCTTGCCGGCGCACATTTTCTGCATCTCGATACCCGTACCTTCCAGCTGTTTTTTTGCCTGAATAAAGTACCGTGAATCAACCCATAAGGCAGCATCGTTCATTGTCGCCGTCAAAATCCCCGCCGACCCGGTAAAACCCGATATCCATTTTCTGTATTTCCAGCATTTCGCCGGATATTCGCTGAAATGCGGATCGTTGCCCGGAATAATAATGGCGTCGACACCCGTGTTTTTCAATTCTGTACGAAGGTTTTTCAACCGTTCCCGAATATAATTCATTACAAAAATATTTTTGCAAATGTACGTAAAATTCCGGATAACCGACCCTTCGTCATTGCGAATAACCGTTTCGTACCGCAACTGAAA
>JAISPE010000080.1 GCA_031275145.1 Prevotellaceae bacterium
TCCACCGAAGTTGATTCGTATTTCACATCCAGTTGCAGTCTGGTTTTGTCGCGGGATTCGTCCTGAATTTCGTCATCAATGTCAATGGTGGAAGCATACAGGGCAGCGCCTTTGGCAACCACTGTCATCGGGTCAACGGAAGTATCTACATTTTCGGTAATCTGTTCTTTCAACATCCGGCGCAAAATGGGCGAGTAGGTAGGACCGCCTACCAGAATCAGTTTATCCAAATCGGCGCCTTTCAGATTATTGCGTTTCAACAGGTCTTTGGTAATGTCAATCGCTTTCTGGAAAACGGGCGACAGTACCCGTTCCAGACCGGCAACTGTAATTTCCAGATCAATTTCCGGTTCCTCGCCGTTTTCATCCTCAAAAGGTAAATCGCCCAAATTGGACAGCATGCTGTATGTTTCTTTAAACGACAACTGATTTTTTGCATCTTCGGCATAATATTTTAACGCTGCCCGCAGCATCTGTTTTTTGTCGGGACTGTTCAGAACTGTGTCTATCGCATATTTTTCCTGTAGCCATGGAATAATAATCCGGTCAACGATCGCCTCGTCCAGATTTTTACCTCCCAGCCAGTTGTCGCCTTCGGTATCTTTTACCGACAGAATACCTTCTTCGGCTTTTATCAGGGCAGCGTCAAAAGTGCCGCCGCCAAAGTCGAATACGAGCCAGAATCCGTCTTTCGACTGACTGCTCAAGCCGTATGCCGTAGCCGCCGCGACCGGCTCCTGCAACAGTTGAACCTGCCGGAATCCGGCTAATTTAGCCGCTTTCATGGTGTCTTCCTTCTGCTGATTGTTGAATTTTGCCGGAACGGTAATGATTATCGACGACACATTTTCGTCCTGTATCAGTGACTTCAACTTTTTCAGAACTTCAGCCGAAAGCTCCGACGAAACAAAGCTTTTGCCCATATTGGAACTTTCGTAGGCGGTGGTCGTTCCCATTGTTCGCTTGAACTCTATAAATGTATTGGTTCTGTCTTTTTCAAAGGTTTTTAAGGCACGGGCGCTGTCTGTCCTCATTCCGTTGAATGCCGCATCGCCTGTCAGTACGTCTTTCCGCCTGTTGAAATTCACGCACGAGGGTACGGTGTCTTTCAGTGTGTCGGACTTTTTTATTACAGGAACTCCGTTTTCCATTCTTGCAATGGCGGAATTGGTCGTTCCAAGATCAATTCCGTAATCAATTTTTGTTCGCATACTATTATTATATATAATTTACCAATCTATTCATATTAATATTAACCGGAAACCTTCAGGAGCTTTTGTGGAATTTTTCTTATTGTATGGACAAATATACAGTATGGCTATCTGCCTTTCATTCGCGAAAATTCTGTAACTGTCTATGGTTTGTGAAATATTCGGCGCATGCATTGGGCCGATTCTGTCATAAGTAACTTTAACCCCGTCAAGAGTTCTTAATCTTCCCAAATAAGAGACGCTGCCGAAAATTGTATTGGTTGGGACAGGATTTGTCGCTTCGAGTCCAAATTTCCCGTAGCCTTCGGGCATTTCATCCTCTTCTGTGCCGTCGCCCTCTTCATTCGCTTTTGACAAAAGATCGTACATGTCCTTTTGCTGTTTCATGCCCGGTATCTCCATAAGCTGGTCATAAAGACTTTTGGGCTTTGTTTTTACTTTAACGGATTTTAAAATGACAATAATTACTGCCACAATCCCTGCAATGATTAAAAATGTTGTCATAATTATATGTTTTTAATCTTTTTAATATTATTATCCTACATTTATTTCTATTTGTGCCGCCTGAATCATTTTATCTTTATAATTCACTTGCGGCTTCACTATTTTTGTAATCAGTTCCACTCCCTTTTCAAGATTTTCATCCTGAATGGCGTTAGTGACGATGGCTTTCATTCCTTCGCTGTACGGTTTTCCCAGAAGTTCGGGAATTTCGTAGCCGTTGGCTGCCAGATTATCTTTAAGTTTGCCGATGGAACGGTTTAACTGTTTCAATCCTCTGGTACTGCTGTCCATTAGCGAGATATTGCGTTCCATTAGCGTAATTTCGTCGGCAAGTTTCAATGCCAGCGAATGGTCGGGTTCGCCGTCTGCGGGCGTTACGGGTAATTCCCGCAAAGCTCTCAGCAGCGATTCCATAACTTCCGCCTGTTTGACAAATTCCTTTACCAGCTGTTCTTCTACCGACGATTTCGTTTTTTCGAGCTGCACGATAATGTCTGTCCTGCTCTTTTTCTGTTTCCTGTAGAGCAAAAAGAATAACAGCACGGAAAACAAAGCGATGACCAAAACGGCTGTAATCCAGTACACAGTGTTTTTGTTTACTTTGTCCCGTACGTTCTGGATCTGTTGCTCCGCACCTGTCTGTGTGTCGGAAATTTTTACTCCCAGACTGTCGGCAAGCGCTGCGACGGTCTGTTGTTGCCGGTCAATCTGCAACTGCAAACGGTCAATGGTTTCGTTAGCAACCGAAAGCTGCTTCGAATAATCCGCTTTCTGCCTTCTTAAATCGGTTCTCAACTGCCGAATGTCCTGTTGCAACTGCTGAATGACAAGGCTGTCGGACTGTGTCTGCGCAAAGGTCGCCGATGCTACAAACAGAATTATTAATGTTAGTATTGTTTTTATCATATTTTATTATATGTATTTAATTGATTATTATTCTGTATTTTGGAACTTGGTTTAACTATTAATTGATCTTGCTATTACTGCCATTAATCTATAAATACCATAAATAATTACTAAAATTGCAAATATTGGTATTATTGGCAATGATAATATACCTGCGGATAAGCAACCTTCTGGTATCCAATCACTGAAATCACTCCACCTTTTTGGATTGTTATACCATAAAGAAGCAATTCGGTTTTTTTCTTTTCTCTCTTCTTCCTGTTTTTTCCGAGTTTCTATTTGTCTTAATATTTGGGATTTTAAAGCAGAACTATTAGGCAATTTTTCAGCAAATATTTTTTCTACTCGTAACTGTAATGTATGGTTTTTTATGGCAATATCATAAAATTCCTTGATTAAAGTCTGATTATTGTTTAACGCTATTTTTTCAATTATAGTATCAGTTATTTCTTTTGTTATCAATTCATTGATTACGGACAAATCATACTTTGCCGCCTCTTTTAGAATTTCAATAATATACGCTACACCATCTTTATCGGTTCTACTTTTAGCTATAAAAAGAATTTGTTGAATTATAATTTGATTTTTGAGTGTTATTACTGTATTACAATGTGTTTTTAACCAATAATAATTACTTGATTTATTGATAATAGAATTTAACAGTGTGATATATTCATTCAATAAAAAATAATTCTGACAACTTTCAATTTTTCTACAATTTTTGTTAGTAAATACATCTTGTAGCATTTCGTTTATTTTGTCTGTATTTACTGATCGATGAAAATCGTAGCGAACATCGTCATACACCTTTTTTATAAGTTGTAAAATATGTATTGCATTGTTGATTTCCCTATCTTTCATGCCTTCTAGCGTGTCCAAATTCTCTTTCGATCTGCCTTTTACAACGCCGCCAACAGCAATACTTTGTGCAAGTTTCACAAGTTTTGTGGCATGAGCGTGGTAATTGTTGTCGGCATCTTTCTCTTGACTGTCATTAAAGTAATCAATACTGCACTGCAATATTTCATTTGCTACTTTATCGGCAACATTTGAGTAACTCAAATTGTCTGTTCCCAAAATAGACTTTATCTGTTCCAAATCGCTTTTGGTCTGCTTATAAAGATTTTCTCCGGCTTTTGCGGCTTCCGTTTTGTTTGCAGTTCG
>JAISPE010000179.1 GCA_031275145.1 Prevotellaceae bacterium
CTGTCGTCATTGCAGACTTGACACGCTGTCGTCATTGCGGACTTGACCCTGTCGTCATTGCGGGCTTGACCCGCAATCTCATATCACAAAACTGTACCGCGCGAGGAATAAGAAATGCCGTCAATCACATCTTTGCGTTAGCTGTTTATCACTCCTCCGCGTCCGCCGCAGGAACAGCATCTCAAAAAAGAGAAATAGCCTTTAATTCTGTCTCAAAAAAACTTTCACTAATTTTGCAAAAAATATAAACAGAATAGAAGGGATAAATGATGAGTAAAATGATTGATATAAAATGTGAGTACAGCCTGCGAAAACATACCGTTTTGACAGGTTTGATCTGTCTGTTGAGCCTGTTTGTTTCGTGCCGGCACAAAGATGAAACGCCTCCGTTAAAAACAAGAACTGTTATTGTCTATATGATTGGCGACAATACTTTAGACTCTAATGTAGATGCCGATATCAACGAAATGGAGCGCGGCTGGAATGACAGTTTCGACGGCGACCTGATCGTTTATGTCGATCAGAAAAGAGTGGCTCCGTATATACTGAAAATATCTTCCGACAAAACAAACTCTGTTGTTTCCAAAGAAGTAATGAAATATTCCGAACAAAATTCAAGTTCGCTGGAGGTCATGGAAAAAGTGCTGTCTGATATAAAAGGTATGTATCCGGCGAAATCGTACGGGCTGGTACTCTGGTCTCACGGCAACGGCTGGTTTCCGGCATCGTCTTCGAGTGTGACTAAAGCGTTCGGAGATGACGGCGGGAAAAATATGGAAATATCGGAACTTGCCGAACTGTCGGGGAAATACGACTTTCTTATTTTCGACGCATGTGACATGATGGGTATCGAAACGGCATACGAACTGAAACACAAAGCCGATTACATCATTGCTTCGGTTACGCAAGTCCTGGCTGACGGTTTTCCATACGACAATATTATTAAATATCTGTTCACGGAAAATGCAGACTTTGGCGCCGTATGCCGGAAGTTTATGGATTCATATCCTACTTCGGCGGCTATATCGGCGGTGAAAACAGGAAATCTGGACAATATCGCTTCGGCATCAAAAGTGTTGATTCAAAAATACAAAAGCAATATTGAGAACATTGATGTGTCACTAATTCAAAAATATGATTCGTACGAAACTACACTGCTTTTCGACTTTCTGGATTTTATGAAGAAGATCGCCGGAAATGACCCCGACTTGCAGATGCTGAGTACACAGCTCAATGAAACCGTGGTTTTTGAAGAGCATACCGAGTCCATATATACGGTAGACGAACGTAATAACGGCATAATGATTGATGTAACAACGAGCTGTGGACTGAGCTGTTATATTCCGGGACGAAACAGAAGTCTTGACAATGCGTACAAAACTACGTCATGGTATAAAGCGGTTTATTAATTATTAATTATGGTAACGGTTTTTCATACTGCGGACTGGCATATAGGTCAAAATTTTCACGGATACGACAGGAAAGACGAGCATCTGCTTTTCTTCGACTGGCTGAAAAGACAGGTTAAGGAACTGTGTCCGGATGTTTTACTCGTTGCCGGCGATGTGTTCGACAGTCCCAATCCTTCGGCCGAATCTCAGAAAATTTATTACGGATTCCTGCACGGGATAACTGCCGAAAATCCCGGTCTCCAGATTATCATTATTGCCGGAAATCACGATTCGGCTGCACGTCTCGAAGCTCCAAGTCCTTTGCTGGAAGAGATGAACATCACGGTTAAGGGCGTTATAAAACGCAGGCAGGACGGGGAAATCGACTGTGCCGACCTGCTGATTCCCGTAGTAAAAAACGGGGAAACGGTTGCATGGTGCGTCGCCGTTCCGTTTCTGCGTCAGGGCGATTATCCTCCGGCCGAAAGCTATGTCAATGGTATTGAACTGATGTACGAAGCGCTTTACGCCGAACTGGAAAAGGTAAGGACGCCCGCACAGTCGGTTATTGTTACGGGTCATTTGCAGGCAAAGGGCGCGCATTTGTCCGGCAAGGACAGTTCGGAGCGCATAATAATCGGGGGACTGGAATGTGTTTCGGCAGACGTTTTCGCAAACAGAGACATTGCATACGTGGCGCTGGGACATCTCCACAGATGTCAAACGGTCGCCGGATACGGGCATATTCAATACGCCGGAAGCCCGCTGCCGATGTCTTTCGCCGAAAAAAATTACGAACAGGGAATTAATTTCGTGAAAATCGACAGAAACAGGGTCGAAACGGTTGAACGGATAAATTTCCTTCCTCCGGCAGGACTGTTGAGCATACCTTTCGAGCCGAAACCGCCGGACGAGGTCCTGAACGAAATCGGCAAACTTCCCAACGGGGAGATAACAGTCCATTCTCCGTATCTCGAAATCAAAGTGCTGCTGACCGGTCCCGAGCCTTCAATCCGCTATCATATCGAAGAAGCTTTGAAAGGAAAAGCCGTAAAACTCGCATGTACCGTATCCCACCGGCTCGATTCGGATGATTCCATCTCAAAAACCATGGAATATGACGACCTGAAGGAAACAGACCCTGTGGAAATCGCGCAAATCGCTTTTCGTAATCAGTACAATGAAGAAATGCCGGAAAATCTTAAAAAACTGCTAACGGACGTGATTCAACAGTTGACAGTTGATAATTAGATTTTTTTGACAGAACCTTTAGCTCG
>JAISPE010000209.1 GCA_031275145.1 Prevotellaceae bacterium
TAAGGAGTTCTGAATTTGCAGTCAAACTTGTTTTATCGATTTGTTTTTTACTTTTGTGTCAGGATTTAATGATAAAATCAATCGGTTTTAATCATGTAATATATCTGGCAATGAAATTATTTCTGATAAAAATGGAGAATTTTGACTTTGGAGACACGCGGAATATTATGTTATGTGCAGTTCTTGCGGTGACGGCTGTTTCTTTTTTGATACAGCTGTATTATTATTTGTTTGTTTTCCGGAAAGTCGGGTTAAAGCGGCGACGGAATTTTCCGAGACAATCGAGAGAGCCGGTGTCGGTAATAATCTGTATCAAAGACGAGAGCGCCAATCTGTCAAAGATTCTGCCTCTTGTACTCGAACAGATCTATCCGGAATATGAAGTTATCGCAGTGAACGACAATTCGTCGGACAATTCCGGAGAAATACTGCAACTTGCTCAAACGCGATATCCGCATTTGCAGATAAGAAATCTGATCGCAAACAGTTCTGTTCATGGCCGGTCTGTCGTTTTGGGAGTAGGAATTAAAGCGGCAAAGTATGACCGACTGGCGATTATCGACGTTGCCTGCCGGCCTTCGGCTAACTGGCTGAAATCCCTTGCGTCGGGTTTCGATTCGGATATCGTCATAAGCTATACGCGCTATACGGGCGCAAACAGATTCGTCAGAGCCGCAAACTTCTGCGAATCCCTGTTCCGGCTGGGATATGCCCTGAATAGAAAACCGTACACCGCTTCCGGCGAAAATGAGAGTTTTGTGAAAAAACTTTTTTTTGAAAAGGGATTCAATCCCTTACTGAGAAAACTCGAAAGAGTGGAGCCTGTATTTTTCAACTCGATAATGAATAAAAAAAACACTGCCGTGATTTTGTCGCCGGAAGCAGTCGTCGAATCGGAAAGGAGTTTGTCGTTCAGGGACTGGTGTATGGAATGTTCCGGCGATTTGTTTTCCAGGAGACTGTTCCGCAAAGGCACACGGCATGTCAGATTGCCGGAAATTATTTCCAAAGCTCTGTTTTATCCGGGTTCTGTTGCAGCAATAATTCTGACTGCAAATACAGTGTGGATGTGGATTCCGGTTGCGGGAACAGTTCTGTTGCATCTGACAGTCCGGATATTTGTGTTCCGTTCGGCTCAGAAAATACTTGGCGAAAGGAAACTGCTGTTTCACGCCGTTCTACGGGATTTTTACTGTATTGTTGAGTATCTGTATATTCTTATGCTGGTTAAACACCGAAAGACAATCAGACGGCAATGAAAAACGAAGTATTCAAACGGCTTGCAAAGGATACCGCTGTTTACGGAATAAGTTCGATTCTCGCCCGTACGCTGAACTTCTTTCTTCTTCCGATATACACGCGTATTCTCAGCGAAGGAAATTACGGTATTTATACCGAGATATTTGCATACATCGCCATTATTCAGGTTGTGCTGATATTCGGCATGGAAACGGGCTTTTTCCGTTTCGCTTCCTTAGAGGGATACGATTCCGAAAAGGTTTTTTCCACAATTTCCTGTTTTATGTTAGCCGTTTCCACAGCATTCTTCTGTCTCGGTTTGATTTTCACAGAGGAAATAGCTGTCGGGAGAGGATATTATCCTGTGGCAGTTGTATATTCGGCAGGGATTCTTTCGATCGACGCTTTTACATCCGTCTTTTTTGCACGCCTGCGATACCGTCAAAAAGCCGTAAAGTTTGCCATATACCGTTCTGTGAAAATATTGTCGGAAATATTCTTCAATCTGCTGTTTCTATATTTGTTGCCCGCATATTTCACGTCGCATCCGCAATCGGCGCTGTTGAATTTTTTCACTCCCGAAGCATCATACGTATATATTCTGGCTGCGGTGTTTTGCAGCTGTATCGTTTCGGTACTGCTTTTCCTTCCGGAGATAATCCGCACACAGTATCGAATCTGTCTGCCTTACCTTAAGGTGATTATCATATACTCGCTTCCACTGATGCTTGCGGGACTTCAGGGTGCGTTAAACGATTTTGTAGACCGGTTTCTTTTCAGATATCTTGCACCCGAAAACGGTTATACATGGGAAGAACAGCTGGGAATATTCGGCGCGGCGGCAAAACTTGCAGTGATAATGTCGCTGTTTGTGCAGATGTTCCGTTATGCCGCCGAGCCTTACTTCTTTTCGAAAGCGTCAAAATCGGATATAAATCCGGATTATGCAAAAATGATGAAATATTTCACGGTTTTTTGTGTAGTAATATTTTTAGCAATAAATTTCTATTCCGATATGCTGCAATATATATTGGGGAAGAATTTCCGTACGGGCATGACTGTTCTTCCCGTAATGCTTTTCGCCTACATGCTTTCCGGAATCAATCAAAACGTGTCCATGTGGTACAAACTCGTATCCAAAACCAAAATTGCCATGATTGTCACTTTGGCAGGACTGTTTACGACGGTTATCGTGAATCTCCTGTTTATGCCGAAATACAGCTATATGGCAGCCGCATGGGGACATGTTGCAAGCTACTCGGTTATGATATTCATCAGCTGGCAACTGTCTAAGCGATACTGCAAAATACCTTATCAGTGGACATCAATACTGCTATACATGATGTCGGGAATCGCCCTGTTCTTTGTAAGCAAAATTATCGAAACGCCATCCATCCCGCTTAATCTGATATTTAATACGGTACTGCTGGCTCTGTTCGTATTGTTTGTCGTGAAAAAAGAGACTGGAAAGGGTTATTCGCAATGACGTTTTCATGAAACTAAACCGTAAAGATTGCATAATTAGATTATTAACCTGAGTTTTGGATAAGAAAAGCGTCATTTGGGTAACAACCACCCCCTTAGTAGCCCGGAATACACGCTCTCATTGCCCTTATTATTCGGTTGTTTTAATAAGGTAATAAGGGCAATGAGGGTATTTACCTGCTACTAAGGGGGTTTTGTTTGAAAATAAGGTGAAAATAAGGTTTTCTTATCCAAAACTCAGGTTATTACTTCGTGCAAAGTCACTTTATCTCCTTCATCAGTCACACATTCTTCATCGGGAATATGAAGACCTTCTTTTTGATAAAAATGACCGATAACAGTTTTAAACTGTTCCCTTTCCTTTGCAATAAAGGAAAATTCCCGCTCTACCTTTGTTAAGAATTTACGGGTCTTCTGAAGCTGATACAGTAAACCGAAATCCAACATTAAACAGACGGCTAAAAATATCATCCACGGCAATATTTTTTTCATTGTTTATTTACTTTTTAATGTATGTAAACATAATACGGGATTGTCCGCTATATCCAGGCGCCTGAAAAAATCATAATCAATTTCTAATTTTAAATCTTTTCTTCTATCCAGAAGACCGAGTACTGACTCCGGCGATACACAACAGATCATTTTATCTTTATAAATGGATAAAAATTCAGAACTCGCAAACGGATATTTTTCAGTTGAAGTTACATATCCAACGGTAAACTGCCGAGACTTTTTATCAATGAATACTTTATATTGCGAAACATGATGTACAGCGGTAAAGAAGATAAACCGCTCCGAAATATGCAGGTTACTAATACCACCAACAGGCAGTTCATAAAAGTTGGCATATTTTCTCTTAATGTAATCGGTTCTTTCATCACTGGAAAACGACAAAAAAGACTCCGGAAACATATTGTTTTTCCCGAAATCAAAACTGCAGTAATTTTCACATCGATCGGCTGTTAAAGAATATATCGAATAATCGTGCGGAAAAACTATATACAGGGAATCGTTCCACTTTGCAAAAGGTAAAGACCTGTAACTGACACCCTGCTGTTTTCCTAAAAAATCAACCATTCTGTTTT
>JAISPE010000259.1 GCA_031275145.1 Prevotellaceae bacterium
AAGCCGGTAAACCTCAGGAACGTATGGTAAATGTTCGTCGCGAGGTCGATTCCGTCTATCGGGACATCGTTGCCAAAATCGAAGCGCTGACACTTGTCGAAGGCGATACTGCGTATGCACCTTTGATTAATGAATTAAACGCCCTGGTAGAACGGTTCAACAAAATCCGTTCGCATAAGGCAGGAAACAGTTCCGGTAAGGATGTGGAACAGTGATGTATTTATTATGATGAAAATCCATTGCGGAACGGGGTTTTACCGGTAACCGGAAAAGGTAAAACCCTGTCTCCGGCAATGGAAAATGTATAACGAAACAGCCAAATAAATGAAAACAGAACATAAACCAGGGGAAATCGTAAAGCTGGAAAAATTGTATGGAATAACTTTACAGGAAACAGATGCAGATGAATTTGACTATGAATCCCGTAATTGTTACGTAACTAACGAACAGAGCGAGGTTACACACTTGAGTTTAAGAGAAAATGAAATCAGCGAAATAAAAGGCCTGGAAAAACTGAAAAACTTGCAACAATTATATTTGTCCGACAATCAAATCAGCGAAATAAAAGGTCTGGAAAAACTGAAAAATTTGCAAATATTATCTTTGTACAGCAACCAAATCAGAGAAATAAAAGGTCTGGAAGAGCTGAAAAATTTGCAGGAATTACATTTGTCCGACAACCAAATCAGAGAAATAAAAGGTCTGGAAGAACTGAAAAATTTGCAGGAATTAGATTTGTACGGCAATCAAATCAGCGAAATAAAAGGACTGGAAGAACTGAAAAAATTGCAGAAATTAAATTTGTTACTCAATCAAATCCGCGAAATAAAAGGTCTGGAAGAACTGGAAAATTTGCAGGAATTAAACTTGTCTTGCAATCAAATCAGCGAAATAAAAGGTCTGGAAGAACTGAAAAAATTGCAACAATTATATTTGTACTGCAATCAAATCAGCGAAATAAAAGGCTTGGAAAATCTACAAATATTACATTTGTCTCACAATCAAATCCGCGAAATAAAAGGTCCGGAAGAACTGAAAAAATTGCAGAAATTAAATTTGTTACACAATCAAATCAGCGAAATAAAAGGACTGGAAGAACTGGAAAATTTGCAGGAATTAGACTTGTCCGACAATCAAATCAGCGAAATAAAAGGTCTGGAAGAACTGAAAAATTTGCAGAAATTATATTTGTACAGCAATCAAATCCGCGAAATAAAAGGACTGGAAGAGCTGGAAAATTTGCAGGAATTAGACTTGTCCGACAATCAAATCCGCGAAATAAAAGGACTGGAAGAGCTGAAAAATTTGCAAAGATTAGATTTGTCCGACAATCAAATCAGCGAAATAGAAGGATTAAAATCTGTTGTTAAAAACGAAAAGTTCGTACGTTTATTTATTCATAATAATCCATTTCTGAAAAAAATCAATCTAGTGTTAACTTATACAGGCAGTGACCAGGACAATCACCGCAAAAACATATTGAAATATTTTGACGACATAGAATCAAGGCCTTTGAAAGATACAGCGCTGCAATGACGGCTGATGCCTGCTGTTTGCGGGTCAAGCCGGGTCAAGCCTGCAATGACAACGGGGTTGTACTGTCGTCATTGCGGGCTTGACCCGCAATCCCATATCACAAAACTGTACCGTGCATAGTGTTAGGTCGTGAATTTCCGGATTGCTTACGCCTGATGTGATTAAACATGCGTGCGTAAGCAATAATTTACGATTTACGATTTTAGATTTTAGATTATTGCTTACGCCTGATGTGATTAAACATGTGTGCGTAAGCAATGATTTACGATTTTAGATTTTAGATTATTGCTTACGACTGATGTGATTAAACATGTGTGCGTAAGCAATAATCTAAAATCGTAAATCTAAAATCGTAAATTATTTTGTCATCCACTGTTTAAATTCGGCAGCTTTGTTTTTGCTTATGAAGATACGTTCGGGAGTTTCCGTATCGAGCGTTATTAGCAGGCGGTTGTCGAACCAGATAGTGATATTGACAATGCTTCCCTTGGAGACAACAAACTGTTTATTGACCCTGAAAAAATACTGCGGATTCAGTGTCTGTATTATACTGTCGAGAGTTCTTTTGTAGGGATAAGTTTTACCGCCTTTCAGGATGACAGTCGTTTTTTCGTTAGTCGTATAAAAACATGAGATGCTGTCTGTTGATATCGGAATCAGTTTGTCGTTTACAGGCACAAGTATTTTTTGGGAATATTTATCCTGCGGTGCAATCAGTTGTGGCAGCATGCTTAAATATTGAACGATATCCTGTCTGTTAAGTCTTTTGAACTTGTCCAGAGCCCGTCTGACCTCTTCGGCCTCTATGGGTTTCAATAAATAGTCGATACTGTTGACTTTAAAGGCTTCTATCGCATATTTGTCATACGCGGTAGTGAAGACGACAGGGATTTCTACCGTAATCACATTGAATATATTGAAGGCCGACCCGTCTGAAAGATGTATATCCATGAAAATCAAATCCGGCAAGTTTGAAGTATCCTGCAATTTATTGACAGTTTGCTTTACACTTTCGGTATTTCCGATAACTTCTATTTCAGGATCGATTTCGAGAATAATCTTTTTCAGATTGCTGTATGCAACGGTCTCGTCTTCCACTATCAAAACTTTCATATTTCATATTTTATATTTTAGATTTACGATTTTAGATTTATTGCTGACGCACCATTTACGATTTTAGATTTTAGATTTACGATTTTAGATTTATTGCTGACGCACCATCAGGCGTAAGCAATAATCGTAAATCATATTTTAGATTTTAGATTTACGATTTTAGATTTATTGCTGACGCACCATTAGGCGTAAGCAAAAATCGTAAATCTAAAATCAAAAATCGTAAATCGTAAATCAAAAATCGTAAATCGTAAATCGTAAATCAAAAATCGTAAATCAAAAAGCCGGATTCAAATCAATTAGAATCGGTCGCATATTATACCCTTTTTCTTTCAGGAGAGCGACTACTCCGCTCATACCCTTGTAATCGGGGAGATGCAGAGCGCCGACCGCAGCAAACAAAGTCCTGTTCTGTTTGATGAAATCATCGATACGGTTTGCCATATTGACATTTCGCACACCGACGAATGTCGAATCGGATATGGATGAGTTTGACGTCATTTTAAACTCGTCTTCAAGATTGACGAGCTTATCAAAATCCTGGTCTTTATATGCAAGCTGTATTGTGTTAAACAGTTTTTTGCCGGTTTCCGCAAATCCGAGCTGTTCCCGTTTACAGTAATCGTAAACATCCTTAATTCCCTGCGCCTGTTCCGATAACGATATGGCGTCTATCGCGTCAAGCTGCTCGTCGATTGTTTCTATACCTGTTATGTTCTTTGATTTTTGACCCGCATAAGTGTTCAGGCTCAAGTCGACGGACTGAATCGTCATAGGGTTTTCAATCAGTATATATTGCTGAATATAAAACGGCTTCATCATATTCACCGCTTCCCCCATCATTTTGATGAAAGGAATTTTCTGTATTTCGCCATATACTTCAGGCTCAAGAAGCTTGTCGAGAGTACTGTCGGGGTCGGATATCATAATCCTTTGAAGCAGTTTGCCCTGGTCGATACTGTTCATGTCGATTTCCAGAGCCAGATTATCGCACAGCTCAATGGCTGTATAAACTTCTTTCGGAATCCTGAATACCGTTGAGTCATAGAGATGAATTGTCCCGTACAGGTACGAGGGTTTCTGTAACCCGTTGCCTGTGATTTCCCACAAAAGCGAGAATTTGCCGGAAGTTTCAAAACCTTTCGGTTGCGCTTCGGCACAACTGTTTATGCCGACGACTGTAACAAGCATAAGGAATTTTACGCTCATCCTGTTAAAAAATCTTTTTACTGTTTTCATATCTAAATGTGTTTATTTTTATTCAAAAAATGTTTAAATACCCAGTCCATCTGAAAAAGATGAAGTAACGGCTTTCTTCTGGATAATGCGGGAATATGGCGGGACACTGTTTACCTGCCAGATATTGCCTCCGATAATCGTGTGATGACCAATGGTTATACGTCCCAGAATCGAAGAATTGGAATACACAATGACATAATCTTCCAGAATTGGATGCCGGGGAACATTCAGCGGTATCCCCCTGTCGTCTAATTTGAATCCCTTAGCGCCAAGAGTAACGCCCTGATACAGCCGCACATGATTTCCGATAATGCATGTTTCGCCGATTACTACGCCTGTTCCGTGGTCGATGCTGAAATATTCGCCGATTTTCGCTCCCGGATGGATGTCTATGCCGGTAGACGAATGAGCAAGTTCCGTGATAATACGCGGCATGACCGGTATTCCCGTTACCAGCAGTTCGTGAGCAATCCTGTAATTAATCATTGCGCGGATAGCCGGATAGCAGAATATCACCTCTTCGTGGTTTGTCGCGGCCGGGTCGCCGTCGTAAACCGCTTTTACATCGGTGGATAGCAGACGTTTTATTTCCGGCAGTTTGCCGATAAAAGCCGCTGTCAGTTCTGACGACCGTTTTTTCATGTCGTCGGGATTGTTGCCGGGGAAACATATACTTGTGTAAATTTGCCCGTTAAGCAATGCGTACAGTTTGTCCGTATACAATTCCGTATAATACCCGCGTGTATCTTCATTTATTTCCGCATCGCCGAAAAATCCCGGAAACAGAATGGATTTCACCGTATTCACAATTTCCTCAATCTTGCCGACATTCGGCAGCGAATGTTTCGGTTTCGGAATATATTTATATTCGTCCACATCGTCGCGAAGCAGGTTTTTCACCGTTTCTCTCAGAGAATCATTATGTATATTCATAATTTTGTCAATCAACTTTTTTTCTGTTTTGTATTATGGACATTACAACACTCAGAACGACAAATCCAAGCAATAAAATATACCCCGACCATGCTATGCTTTCGGTAATCCGGTACGATTCGGGATCGAAACGAAATTCAACGGTATGCCTGCCTGCGGGAATCAGCATGGAACGCAGTATGTAGTTGGCGCGAACAATCTCGACTTCCTGTCCGTCGATGGAAACATGCCAGCCTTTCGGGTAATATATTTCGGAAAATACGGCAAGTTTTTCAGTGTCCGTATTCGATTCGTATATCAGTTTATTAGGCTGATAGTGTACGAGTTTTATTGAAGAATTATCGACGCCGGCGCTGTCTGCCGCCTGTTTATTCACCTTATATTCAAAATTCTTCAGCCCTTCTGTCTCGAAACGTTTATCGATAACGGCCGTTTTAGCCGGATTGATATCCGCCAGAGCGGCAATTTCTTCGTCGGCGCTGTCAACCCATTTTATTTCATCGACAAACCATGCATTTCCCAGCGCACCGGGATTGCGTAACAGTTTGGGAGCATTGTTACTGTTCCTGTCCCGCACAATAACATATTTGGTATTCAGCATATTCAATACGTCGAAATATTTAGTCCCCAGCAGAGTTTCCGCATTATCGGAAGTTATCCGGCCAAGATAGTGTTCGATAATATCCTGATAACGGCGCAATTTCGCTCCATGATATCCTCCTACGGATTTGTGATAGTACGAAGTGCTTCCGTCATTAAACGGACTGACGGTCAAATTATACACGCGGTAATCAAGGTCTTTGTCTTTCAGTATTTCTTCGTCCACAGGCGTTTTCGGCACAAGACTTGCTGCCTGAGCCTTTCTGGGTTTGAAATCTTCGGCGTTCAGGTAACGCTTGTTCACCGTCCACATATCGACTAATGTCAATACAATCACCGCTGCAACAAAGGGTTTAAAACCGAGCCTTTTCCTGCCGTACAGCAATATCAGCGCCACTCCCGCGCAAATGATTATCAGGCTGCGCCACGCATCCGACCGGAATATTGATATGCGGACACTTTCCAGAATAACCGTCATCTGCGAAATAAAACCGGACATTTGAGGGTTGTTTGTCCTCACTTCGTCAAACATTTGCAACTCCTGACGGCTGAAAAAATCAAAAAACACAGTCGGGAGAATAATAAACAGCAACACAAGCCCTCCTGTCGCGGCAAGGCTGAGATACAGAGCCGAAAAATCCGCCTTGAACCCTTTAATACGGATTTTTTTCTTTATGCTCGAAGGGTTTTCAACGATTTCCTTCAACGCAAGTACGGCCAGTACCGGTATGCACAGTTCGGCAATGACCAGCATCGAGGATACCGCCCGCAGTTTATTGTAATAGGGAAAATAATCGAGGAACAGATTCGTGAGCCACATGCAGTTGCTGCCCCATGAAAGCGTTATCGACATGACGGTGGAAATCAGCAGTACCCATTTGAACCATCCTCTGACGGTGAACAGCCCGAATACAAACAGAAAGACAATGAAAGCGCCTGCGTATACCGGTCCCGAAGTGAACGACTGGTCGCCCCAGTAGGCGTTTGAGCCGGCAACCTGCTGTTCGATGCTGTTTTGCGTTCTGCTGTCGATACGCGGGTTTTCCCGTACCAGCGATACAATTTTTTTTGCGGCTTTATCATTATTTCCCAGCGCGTCGGAAGCTCCGCCCTTGGTGTTGGGTATCAAAAGCGTAAAAGTCTCGCCGATACCGTAACTCCAGCTTGTTACATAGCTGCGTTCAAGGCCTCCTTCGGTCTTGTCCCCCGTATTGTCGGTTAATTCGGAGCCGCCGCGTATCGAATATTTACTGTAATCGTAAGTATGGTACAGATTTGTGAGATTCAATGCGACAGCAATCAGCGCTGCCGGCACAAGTATTGCCGTTGCTTTAAAAAAACGTGCCAGCTGTTTGTTTTTATAACTGTAAATAAACTGTCCGGCGATATAGACAATCATCATCATCGCAAAATAAAATGTCATCTGCGGATGGTTGGAGACGATTTGCAGCGCCAGACAAATCGCTGTCACCGAAGCGCCAAGCCAGTATTTCCCCCTGTATGCCCAGATTATTCCGGCAAACGTTGGCGGGATATATGCCAGCGTACACACTTTCCAGATGTGCCCGGCTTCGATAATAACAAGGAAATAAGTGGAAAAGGTGTAGGCTATCGCGCCCAGAACAGCCATCCAGACATTTACTTTCAGGGCAATAAATAACAGAAACGCCCCCATCAGAAACATAAACAGAAAACATGCCGGACCGGGCATATACAGAGCAAACAAAGTCCTCAACCGGTACAGCAGATTGCCGCTCGGTCCTCCGGGTGAAATCTGATACGTCGGCATTCCTCCGAACAGTCCGTTTATCCACAGTGTCCGTTCGCCGGTTTCTTTGGTAAAATTAGTCGCTTCCTGTCCGATACTTACACCCGTAACAATATCGTGCTGGTACAGCGATTTGTTCTGAAACATTTCAGGCATAAAGTAAGCTGCCGAAACAGCCGCAAATACCGCTATCGCCACAATATAAGGGATATAGGCTTTTAAAGATATATTTTTCATACACATATATTTTATATTCTTCATCGCCCAAAATTACAGTATTTTTTCGGATAATCATGTTTTTATCTACAAATATCAGAAAAAAAGAACGATAAACAAACGGTGAACGGCTGACGTACGGTGGATTTGGCCTGCGCCAGCCGGTATAGTTTTTTGATTTATGCGTCGAGTGAACGGACATTTACCTGTCGAGTGAATGGGCATTTACTTGTCGAGTGAATGGGCATTTATCTGTCGAGTGAATGGACATTTACCTGTCGAGTGAATGGACATTGTCGATATACTGCACTTAATGAAGGAAAATTAATAAAGTATAACAGTTTCTCCTGCAGGGCAGGGTATTCAAACGTAGACAGAAAACCTCATTTACACCTAATTCAAAATAACAAAACAACCTAAGTAGCAATGATAAAACACATACAAACCAACCTCATTTTTTCAGTTTCGGTACGAAACGGTTATTCGCAATAACACCGCGAGTACTCGCGATGGCAAAGCAGAAGCTTTGCTTTTATATAACTCTGGAGAAGTGACCCCGGCAGGACTCAAACCTGCGACTTTCAGAACCGGAATCTGACGTTCTATTCAACTGAACTACGAGGCCGTTTAATTTCGGCGCAAATATATACAATTTTGCCGGAAAACAAATTATTGTGACGTAATATTTTTCAGAGACTGCGCCATTTTTGATGCGAACACAAAATCATTCAGCTCTTTATTGTCCGACTGAAAAATCACGTCTTTACTTCCTTCCCACCACTTTCGACCCTCGTAGATGAAGACAATCTTGTCGCCGATGCCCATTACGGAGTTCATGTCATGAGTATTTACTATCGTTGTGATTTGGTATTCTTCCGTGATTTCCTTTATCAGGTCGTCGATAAGAATTGCCGTTCGCGGGTCTAAACCCGAATTAGGCTCGTCGCAGAGCAGATATTCGGGATTCAGGGCGATAGCTCTTGCGATAGCCACCCGTTTTTGCATTCCCCCGCTGATTTCCGAGGGATACAGGTCGTTTGCATTCAGGATATTTACACGTTTAAGACAGAAGTTCGCTCTTTCGATACGCTCTTCTTTGGTCATGTCGGTAAACATCTCCAGCGGAAACATCACATTCTGAATCACAGTTGCAAAATCGAACAGCGCGCTGCCCTGAAACAGCATGCCGATTTTACGGCGCAGCTTCTTTCTGTCATGGAAATTCAAAGTGTCGAAACGTGTGTTTCCATACCGTATTTCGCCCGAAGTAATATCGTGAAGTCCCACAATTGATTTGAGGAGAACCGTTTTACCGGAGCCGCTCTGACCGATGATAAGATTTGTTTTCCCCACATCGAACACTGCCGAAATATCGTGAAGCACTTCTTTCTGTCCAAACGACTTATATACATTTTTTATTTCAATCATATAAGCATCAATTGAGTTAATATCAAATTAAACAGCAGAATGAACACGCAGCTTGCAACTATCGACACTGTTCCCGACCGGCCTACATCCAGCGAGCCTCCTCTGGCATTATATCCGTAAAATGCAGGTATTGTTGTTATAATGACGCTGAATACTGCCATTTTCACTACACTGTAAGTAATGTAAAACGGGATAAAGAATATCTGTACTCCCTTAACAAAGTCGGCAAACATAATGATTTGAGTAAAGGAAACGATAAACGCTCCGCCAAGAATACCTACAAACATGCTTAAAATCGACAGGAACGGATTGAACAGGACAGCGGCTACAACTTTCGGCAATATAAGGTAATTTGCCGAATTGACCCCCATGATTTCCATTGCGTCAATCTGTTCGGTGATTCGCATGCTTCCTATTTCCGATGCGATGTTCGAGCCTACCTTGCCGGCAAGAATCAGGGCTATCATCGTGGAACTGAACTCCAGCAGAATGGAATCGCGCGCTATCAGCCCGATATAGTATTTGGGGAACAGCGGATTGACAAAATTCAGGGCGGTCTGGATAGTGATTACCGCACCCATGAAAAACGAGATGATAAATACTATTGAGATGGAACTCAATCCAAGTTTTTCCATTTCAATCCATATCTGTTTGAAAAAGATACGGGGTTTATCCGGCAATACGAATACTTTCCTCATCAGGAGAAAATACTGTCCCGCTAACAATAACGATCTCTTTATCATAAGACATAATTTACATATAGATAAGACATAATTTACAAAATGTGCACAGTTTACAAAAATATATTAATCTTCTAAATAAGACACAGTTTACAAAAATATGTCATTATGCAAATTTTGTTAATCATGTCACAAAAAATCTGTCAAAAAGAACCTGTCAAATCTCCGAAAGGAAGGATTTAACCTGACTGTACACATTTTCGCCGGTGAATCCGAACTTTTTGTCCAGAACGTCGTATGGCGCTGAAAAACCGAATGATTCCAAACCCCATACTCTGCCGTTTTTCCCGACTAAACCCTCCAGAGTAACGGGCAGTCCGGCCGTCAGTCCGAAGACTTTCTTCCCCGGAGTGATCACAGAATCCTGATATTCCTGCGGCTGACTGTGGAACAGACCTTCGGAAGGAGCTGAAACAATGCGGACTTTGATTCCGTCGTTTCGCAGCAGAGCAGCGCCTTCGACCAGAGTGGACACTTCCGAGCCGGAAGCCAGCAAAATAATATCGGCGTCGCCGTCGTCGAGTACGGTATAAGCGCCTTTCGCAGCCTGTAAAGCGTCATCGTAACGGTTTCCGGACGAAGGAAGATCGACGATGTTTTGACGCGAGAGTATCAGCGCTGTGGGCGTATGAGTGTTTTCCAGCGCAAGTTTCCATGCGACGGTTGTTTCACTGACATCCGCCGGACGCAAAACCAGCATGGAGTTTTCACCTTTGTGGTTCTTGAGCTTCTCCATCAGACGTATTTGCGCTTCCTGTTCGACAGGCTCGTGCGTGGGACCGTCTTCGCCGACACGGAAAGCGTCGTGCGTCCAGATAAATTTCACCGGAACACCCATCAGTGCAGCCATGCGGACTGCCGGTTTCATGTAGTCGGAGAAGACAAAGAATGTTCCGCAGGCGGGAATCACGCCTCCGTAAAGTCCTATCCCGATGCAGATACAGGCCATTGTCAGTTCCGAAACGCCGGCCTGCAGGAAAGCGCCGGAAAAATCGTTCTTTGTGATGGCTTTTGTATGTTTCAGGAAACCGTCGGTCTTGTCGGAGTTTGAGAGGTCGGCGGAAGAAACTATCATGTTTTCGACCTGTTTAGCCAAAACGCCGAGGACGGTAGCCGAAGCCGCACGGGTCGCCTGACCGGGTTTCTGCTGAATCGCCGCCCAGTCGATTTTGGGAAATTCTCCCGAAAACCATTTCCCGCGTTTCGCCTCAAGTTCGGGATACTCTCTTGACCAGTATCTTTCCTCCTCATGCAATTCGTCCGTAATTTCTATCAGTTCTTTGCGTCTCGCTTCGTATAATTCGGCTACGTCCGGGAAGATTGCGAAAGGATTTTGAGGGTCGCCGCCCAGATTTTTAACTGTATTTTCTATCGACACGCCTGCCGCGCTTAACGGCTGTCCGTGAGTGCGGCACTGTCCTTCAAACGATTTGCCGTCGGCAGTGACAGCGCCTTTGCCCATAACGGTTTTACCGATAATCAGGTACGGACGCTTTTTTTCGGCTATGGCATTCCGCAGAGCCACACGTATTTCCGTAATATCGTTTCCGTCGATTGTCTCGACGCTCCAGCCCCAGGATTCGTATTTTGTCGCAACGTCTTCGCTGGTAACCTCTCCCGTACCCGTAGACAGCTGGATGCCGTTTGAATCGTAAAACATAACCAGGTTATTTAGACCCAAATGCCCTGCGATACGTCCCGCTCCCTGCGAGATTTCTTCCTGAACGCCTCCGTCCGATATGAAAGCGTATATCTTTTGCGCCGTTTTTCTTTTCAGCTTTGCGTTAAGAAATTTGGCCGCTATAGCCGCGCCAACGGCATAAGTATGTCCCTGTCCGAGTGGTCCCGAAGTGTTTTCGATCCCTCTTTCGACGTCCAATTCGGGATGCCCCGATGTGCATGATCCCCACTGTCTGAAGCCTTTCAGGTCGTCCATAGAGTATTTTCCCGCAAGAGCCAGCGCCGAATAAATCATCGCGGACATGTGTCCCGGATCAAGGAAAAATCTGTCGCGTCCCTCCCAGTGCGGATTGCGGGGGTCGTAAACAAGAAATTCGCTGTAAAGCACATTAATAAAATCCGCTCCGCCCATAGCTCCTCCCGGATGTCCCGATTTGGCTTTTTCAACCATTGCTGCGATAAGTATTCTTGTGTTATCAGCAGCCCGTTTCAATAAATTTACATCGTTCATTTGTATATTGTCTTCTTTTTTATTCTTTTACTGTCAATAATGCAATTTTCAAGATTTTCGACGTGCAAAGGTAACATAATTTTATTAACCCGAGTTTGGAATAAGGAGCGCTGCCTGTCCCGAACTCGGGCGCTAATCTAAATATTTGATATCCATATTTCACTGTTTCCGCATAAGACACTGTCATTTAGTTGCTGAAGTTCGTCGCTTTGCTGCTGAAAACTGTTATCCGGTTACTTGATTCTATTACTTAATTCTTCGCGCGGTGTAGTTTTGTGATATGGCGGTGAAGCAATCCACGACGGGCATCCCGACAAAGTCAGCGACTTGCAAAATAGCGATCGCTGCTGCTCAATGTCGTCAATTTAAGAAAAAGATTGCAGTTCATTGCATTCCTAACGGAATGCTTTTTGGAGCGTTCAATAAATAAAGGTATTAATTATTGATTTATTTTTCCGGCATCTCATCAATGGCCTGCCTGACGGCAGTCAGGGCAAAGAGCATCCCGCTAGGGATGCATCGCTCGGTAGAAAACCCATACCGTCCTGTTTTGCATCCCGTTATGGATGCATCCCTAACGGGATGCCATAATTGATACCTTTATTTATTGAAGACTCCTTTTTGAGACAGCCCTAAATATGGTCAGCTTCCTTTGTAAATTATGAAAATTGACTTCGTCGAACTAAAGTTTCTGTTAATTCTGTCAAAAAACAAGGAACTTTGTTTATGTAAAAATGATAATAATTTAGAATAAATTACCTTAAAACAGTTAAAAAACGTTAAATAGACCGGTGATTAGTAAAATTTGGTTTATAAAGTGAGTAAATAAATTTTTATTACTAACTTTGCGGCGTAATTGATATTAATAAACGTAGATAATTATGAAGTATAAATTTGTGGTATGTTTTTGTTTATCCGTCATTTTATCCGGATGTTTCGGGAAAAAAGAAGTATCGGAAAAAACCGGATGGAAGTATAATGACGCCAAATATGGCGGAGTGGAACGTGTTAAGCCTAATAAAGAGAGAGTAGCTCCGGGTCTGATATTTATCAATGGAGGAGCTTTTATTATGGGACAGGTAGCAGACAACGTTGGCGATGAATGGGATAATTCGGCAAGAAGAGTAACTCTGGATTCGTATTATATTGACGAAACGGAAGTAACGAATCAGCAATACCGGGATTATATATCCTGGCTGAGCAGTGTTTACACAAGTTTCCCAAATGTAGTGAAAAATGCATTGCCCGATACTTTAGTTTGGCGCAGGCCGCTGGCATACAATGAGCCTTATGTGCAGACATATTTCCGCTATCCGGCATATAACGACTATCCTGTTGTAGGGGTAACATGGTTACAGGCTAACGATTACTGTCTGTGGCGTACCGACAGAGTAAATGAAGCGGAACTTATCAAACGTGGAATATTAAAACTGAACATGGAGGAGCAAAAAGACGAGAATAACTTTAACAGTGACGCTTTCCTTGCCGGCCAATACGAACCCGACGGATTGAACGACAAAAAACTTCCCAAAAATATCGTATCACGTGAGCCGCGTTCGATTAAATTTGAGGACGGTATCCTGTTTCCCAAATATCGTCTCCCTACCGAAGCGGAATTTGAGTACGCAGCGAGAGCCGAGATTGGCGTAACAGTCGACGAAAGAAAAATAGAAAGACGCATATATGGCTGGAGCGGCTCAAATATAAGAGACCCAAGTAAAAAAAGAAGAGGCCAGATGATGGCTAACCATCAGAGAGGACGCGGCGACCTCGCAGGAGTTGCCGGCGGACGTCAAAACGATGGAGCCGCTGTACCCGCTGTAGTTCGTTCGTTTCCGCCTAATGATTTTGGATTATATGACATGATCGGAAATGTTAACGAATGGGTGGCAGATATATACAGACCGCTGTCGTTTAGCGATGTAGAAGAATTTAATCCCTTTAGAGGTAATGTTTTCATGGATTTGGCAAGAGATGCCGAAGGCAACGTTATGCCAAAAGATTCTTTGGGTAGAATGAGATACGACACTGTCAAATATGCAAACAGGTATAACTATCGTGTAGGTGACAATAGAAACTATAAAGACGGTGATATCGGCTCTTCTATATATTATAATAATGACGGAGAAAAACCGGATAGCGTTTCAAATTCCAACAGAGTATATTTCCAGGGAACCGGAGAACAACAGAATAATATGGCTACACTGATAAATGACAAGTCAAGAGTTTATAAGGGCGGCGGATTTTTAGACCGCGAATACTGGTTACGCCCTGCAACACGAAGATTTCTGGATCAGGATAAAGCGCAATGGGATATAGGTTTCCGGTGTGCCATGAGCAGCCTGGGCGGAGAAAATAAAATCGCAGGTAAAAAGACTAAGAAAAAATAATATAAAGTCATACTGAACACCGGGCTGTTTACTGCGAACCCCGAGCTGCTCTGGCACGCTCGGGGTTCGCAGTACTTCATTAATTCCAGAACTCTTGAGCCGCACAGGATTTTATTTACCACAAAGACACAATGGACACAAAGGTTTCACAAAGAGCTTTGTGTAACCTTTGTGCCCCTTGTGTCTTTGTGGTAAAAACAAATTGGGAAGTAAAAAAGGAAAAATTGTGGTAAAAATGCGACAGTTGAGTTTGCGTCAGGTCAGGAGTCCTAAATTCAGCAAGTTCGATGAATGAAAACAGCCGGTAAAAAGATTTTACCGGCTGTAAACTGTTTTTATTCGATCCTGTCAGTTCAGGAACGCAAGTACCTGATTTTTCTCAACTTTTGTTCCCTGAGCTGTTTC
>JAISPE010000331.1 GCA_031275145.1 Prevotellaceae bacterium
TACACCCCTGCGACTATATTTCGACGCCCTCGCGACTATATTTTTACGCCCTCGCGACTATATTTCGACGCCCTCGCGACCATATTATAAGGATATTACAAAAAGCGTCATTGTAAGGAACGAAGCAATCCAGAAATCCACGAGTTTTTTACCGCTTATTTTTTACCACGAAGGACACAAAGAACACAAAGATTTCACAAAGGAACTGTCGTGCGTCAGCCCTTTGCGCCTTTGCGGTAGAAAAATGATAAAAAGCGGTAAAAAAGTAATATGGCAGACTGCACGCCGGCACGCTGATATTATAATTATCTCAAAAAAAAGAAGAAAACCTATTTCACATATATTTTGTTGAAGAAATCTACATAATCCAGAAATGACGTTCCTTTGCGCATCAGTTCGAGATTTGATTCGAGAATTATGAATGCGACATAATCATTGATGTTTAAATCGCCGAACACTTTTTTACTGTCGGAGATTTTGTTGAAAAAGTCAATTGCAGCGTTTCTGTCTTTGATCTTGGGCATGACTATCATCTTATTATCGGCAAAATCTGCAATACTGACCTCATAGTTTTCCTCTATGAAATTGGAAGTATTGAAAGATAAAATATTAAATCGCAATCTGTTCATATTAATATTGGCATCCGTTATCACGACAAAAGCATGCGTACCGTCTTCTGTGGAATACCGCGATTTTATTGTGCCTGCCGCCTGCGGGTTGAATTTAATAAGATATTGTGGCGCTGCTGTCTGTGCCGGTTCTTCTACTGTCTGCGGTTTCCGGTTTGATTCCGGTTTTGATTCCGGTGTTTCTACGGGTTTTGCGTCCGGTTTTGTTTCGGTAATCAATTTGAATTCGGACTTTTCGAGTGTGTTTAAAATATCTTTGGCATAGGCGGCGGCCGTATTGCCGGAGTATTTGTTTACTACATCTTCGAGAGCAGTCCTGTATCTGAGAATATCTCCGTTATAGTTATCGGACAGTGTTTTCAGCAGGGTAAATTGAGGAACAAGCCTGCCCGAAGGATATTTTGCCAGGCCGGCCGTCGAAGCGCTGTAAGCGTCCCCAAGTCTGCCGGCCGTATAACTGTTCAGAGCCGTATAGTAGTCGGCTTCCTCCGAAGTTTCCGTACTCCTGAGTCTGTCGATGTAGCCCGGATCGGTAGCGGCAAGGACTTTTGAGTTTTTGGGGAATTTTTGCAGCATCAGATCTCTGTAATAAGTTGCCTTACTGTTGTCGCCGCTCTTTGTGTAAATTTCATACAGTGCGACATACGATTCGGCCAGAAGACTCGTGGAAGGGAAACGGCGGATTAGATTCTCAAACTCTCCGGCTGCTTTTGCGAGGTCGTTTAAATCGTCTCTGTACGCCTCTCCGATATTGAACATTGCCGATGCAATTTTTTCATTTGAAGCCTGTTTTGCTTCGTCTGTCTGGGGGATATTTGCCATGAACGCTTCCCTGTCGGTTATGTCGGACCGGGTGATATCGGCTGTTTCTTCCTCTTCCGCCTCAAAATCGTATTCCGGTTGCGCCTGTATACCTTTGTTTTTACGTCTCCAGTTGTCTTCCAGCTTTCTTTCTCCCCATCTCATTGCGAAATCGGTTTTACCAAGGTCAAGCGAAGCAGGATTATAGAAATACCATTGTCCCTGCGATGACTGTGCGGCGATATCTGCCTGTAATTTTTCCATGCGCGCCTGTTCATCGGCAATCTTTTTCTTCTCGTTTTCTGCCTGCTGTATTCTTTCGTCTATCAGTTTGTCCAAATCTTCCTCAGACAGATTCGCAAGTTTCTGCAAACCGTCTTCACGTTCCACGATTTTCATATTCAGAGCCAGCTTCCTGTATTTGCCGGCGCTTGACGATACTTCTGCATATAACGAATGGTCGGCGCCGAGCATAATCGCGGAACTGTCATAACAGGTATATGCGTTTATATAATCATTTTCTTTAATATAATATTCCGCCAAAGCGAGATACGACAGACCTTTCTGTCTTGTATTCACACCCGTTGCCCTGATTGACTTGCGGTAATATTCCATGGCTTTGGGCATATTTCCTTCCGCCTCTTCGAGTTTCGCATAAGCGTAGTATATCTGGTCATGGTAGTTTGCATTCTGTTCGTTTTTCAATGCTTTTTCCAGTATTTTACGCACATTGTTTTTCCGGGTTTCGGAGCCGTAGGTATAGGCCATTGCCATTTCGGCGCTGAAAGCGGTTAAATAAGGGGGATTTTTCTTCAGTACTTTGGAAAAATGTTCTACGGATTTCGAACTGTTATTCGTTTTCTGGTATAACTGTCCCAAAATATAATGGAAACGGATTTTTTTATTTTTCCCTTTAGCCCGTTTCAGGGCTTTCTCCAGATAGGGAATAGCTTCCAGGTATTTGTTCTGTTTGATATATAAATCGGCAAAAGCCTCATTTATCAGCGGTATTGTTCTTCGCGGAATATCCTTCTTTTTTGTGAGGGATACAAGTATATCCTCAGCTTTAGCATACTGTCTGTCCTGCAAAAGGACAATTGCCTGATATGCCTGGGCGTCATAAGCGCTTGTTTCTTTGGGATATTCTGTCTCTATGAATGTAAACTGTTTTTCGGCCGTACCGTATTCGTGCAAATAGACGCTGGCCTTTCCTGTCATAAGATGAGCGTCATCAACAAAACGGTTAAATTCTTTTTTGTTGTAAAACTCCCGCTGTTCACGGGTCATGTTCTTTTTTCTCTTGGGTTTAACCGTGATAGAATGTTTTGCCACTGTTTTATTCCCTTTATCTATGACGCGCTGCATCTCTCCGGAAACCAGCCCGGAAACCTGTTCGTACTCAAAAGCAAACACAGGCAATATTTCGTCGAAATTTTGTGCTTCTATTGCTTCGGCTTTTTTGTCAGCCTGTTTCAGGCTTTCCCGTCCGTTAAAATATACGTTATAATATGCCGTCAAATCGTGATATTTACGGGTAAAGTATGTATTACGGCTTGTGGAACAGCCGAAAACAACAGGCAATAATAAGAAAAGACAAACCTTTTTAACCTCCATCCATTTAATTTTTTTAGAATCAAACATTCGCAAAAGTAAACAAAAAATCCGATCCGGAGATGTAAGATACGGAAAAAGCCTTGTTAATTATCAATTACGAATTACAATTACGGGCTTGCGCGTAATAGCAATAGTAATTCGTATTCCTCGCGCAGTATAGTTTTGTCACTGCCATATCACTTTTTTACCGCTTTTTTATCATTTTTTTACCGCAAAGGACACAAAGAGCGCAAAGGGCTGACGCACGACAGTTCTTTGTGAAACCCCGCTTTTTTGTATAAACTGTTGGAAATCTTCCGGTACTGGCATGTCATCCCTACGGGATTTTGGAGAGGCGGGAACGTGTTTTCTACCGGCATGTCATCTGATTCGGCTATTGTCTGAACCGCTGATTTCTATGATTATACTGATTAATATGATTGGACTGCACAGGGTAGAAAATCATGCCAATCAGAAAAATCACATTAAAATCAGCGGTTCAGACAATAAAAAATCATGTCAATCATAAAAATCATATTCAAATCAGCGGTTCAGACAATAGCTTTTCCCGTTTTTTTTGCCCGGAAAAACCGCTGACAATCAACACATATTGAATTTAACACAAAGTTTTTTTTTGATTTAAGAAAATTTAACATACATTTGCGGTTTAAAATTTAGATCGTAGAGCAGTAGTAATTGAAGCAGCATGATGACGACAGTAAGTTTAAAATATGGACAGAGTTTATCGAATATGAGCGGCGTACCCGCACAGTGCAGCCTGATGTATCTGTTTGTATATCCATATATTAACTGCTGTGGCATGATTATTGCGGAGAGAGAGAGAGAGAGAGAGAGAGAGAGAGAGAGAGAGAGAGAGAGAAGATTCTGTCTACAGACCCTGCAAAAGGGAGAGGTGTGTCCTGTCGCGTGCGCGGCGGAGAGAGGCATACTGCCGGGCAGAATTTAGCAGAGAACTTTGCATTATTAAATTTGAAGATTTTTCGGCGCAGCGAGGATTTCGCCGCGTTCGATTTTCGTTTTCTGTATTGCCGGAAATCCCAGTCCGGGATACAGGCTCTATTATTATTATCTGTAGCTGTCCGGCATGTCCCAAACCTGTCCGGACAGAATACAGTCCTCAATCACAGGATATGTCCGGCGCTGACGCTTTTTCTCCGACTGTCGGCGCCGGCATTTCTTTTTCCGTAAAACACTGCAAAATGAATTATAACAATATTAATATAAAAAATGTAAAAAATGTAAAATTATGGCAAAGTCCAGAAACAACGTGATTACCCACGGATTAAGCGGTAAGGTAGGCGATCTGTTAATATTTCGCCAGAGAGACGGCCAGACCGTCGTTTCCAAAATTCCGGAA
>JAISPE010000316.1 GCA_031275145.1 Prevotellaceae bacterium
AAAATAAAATGCATTAATTTGCATTATAATCAAATGAAAATATTACCTTTGTCGCTCAGTTAATATTAAATGTAAGGAATGATTTATGAATGAATCTATTGTTACAGCGGGAAATAAAGTAAAGTCTGTCAGAGAATCGAAATTTATCAGTATTGAAACTGTCGCCGAACATACAGGACTTACTGTCAATCAGATTGAGATGATTGAAAACGGAGAATCCCTATCTTTGTCTCCATTAATCAAAATAGCGAGAGCGCTGGGAGTCCGGCTGGGAACTTTCCTGGACGATATCGAATCGGACGGGCCTGTTGTCTGTCGCAACAAAGACTACGATAAGGGCGTGAGATTCAACTCCTCTAATAACAGCACAAAACATCTGGATTACTATTCTTTGGCCAGGGCAAAATCGGGACGGTACATGGAGCCGTTCATTATTGAGATACACAATGCCAAAGGCGACGATTTTACTTTCTCGTCGCATGAGGGAGAGGAATTTATCTACTGTCTGGAAGGAATCGTGGAGGTCGTGTACGGGCAAAAAAGTTACACTCTCAATCCGGGCGACAGCATTTACTACGATTCAATAATAGAACACGGAATCCAGGCTGTGAACGAAAAAGCTAAAATATTGGCCGTTGTTTATGCGCCGGTGTAGATGCCTCAAAAAAGATTTAGTTCGGAATTAACAGATCTGTAGATTATGAAAATTGACTTCGTCGAACTAAAGTTTCCGTTAATTGACTTCGTCGAGCTAAAGGTTCTGTCAAAAAAAGGAATTCTGTTAAAAGGGGGAATTTTATCGTACACAGTTAAATTAAAATAAAAGCAGTATTTTTGCGAATTATTTTAATAGAAAGATTATGACGTCAAAAGAAATAAGGGCAACCTTTTTGAATTTTTTTAAAAGCAGGGGACACGAGATAGTTTCTTCTGCTCCGATGGTAGTGAAAAACGACCCTACACTGATGTTTACCAATGCGGGAATGAATCAGTTTAAAGATATTTTTCTGGGAAACGAAGCCGTAAAGACAAACCGGATTGTTGATACCCAAAAGTGTCTCAGGGTTTCGGGCAAACATAACGATCTCGAAGAAGTCGGTCACGACACCTATCATCACACCATGTTCGAAATGCTTGGCAACTGGTCGTTTGGCGATTATTTCAAGAAAGAAGCGATAGACTGGGCCTGGGAACTGCTTCACAAAGTATACGGCATTCCCTCGGACAGGCTGTACGCTACGGTCTTTGAAGGCTCTGAAAAAGACGGTACTGAAAAAGATGCGGAAGCTTTCGACCTGTGGAGACAGTATCTTCCCGAAAACAGAATACTGTCGGGCAATAAAAAAGACAATTTCTGGGAAATGGGCGATACCGGTCCGTGCGGCCCGTGCAGCGAGATTCACATAGACCTGAGACCCGAGGCCGAACGCGCCGCCATACCCGGAGAATCGCTCGTGAACAAAGACAATCCTTTGGTGATAGAGATATGGAATCTGGTATTCATGCAGTTCAACCGCAAGGCCGACGGCAGTCTGGAACCGCTTCCCGCAAAACACGTCGATACGGGAATGGGGTTTGAACGTCTGTGTATGGCCTTGCAGGGCGTTACGAGCAACTATGATACCGATGTGTTTCAGCCGCTAATCGGGAAAATCGCCGAACTGTCGGGGAAAAAATACGGAGCGGATAAAGATTCGGATGTCGCAATGCGCGTCATCGCCGACCATCTGAGAGCCATAAGTTTTTCGATTGCCGACGGTCAGTTGCCCTCCAACGTGAAAGCCGGATACGTCATCAGACGGATATTGCGCAGGGCTGTACGCTACGGATATACTTTCCTCAATTTCGACAGGCCGTTTATCTGCGAGCTTGTCGGAACTCTGGTTGACGAAATGGGCGAAACATTTCCCGAACTGCTCAAACAGCAGCAGTTAATAGAAAAAGTTATCCGCGAAGAAGAGCTTTCGTTTCTGCGTACTCTCGAAATCGGTATCAACATGCTCGACAAACTGATTCGTGAAAGTAAAAAACAGAGCAAAAAGCAAATAAGCGGTACGGACATATTCACGCTGTACGACACTTACGGATTTCCGCTCGACCTTACGGAATTGATTCTGAAAGAACAGGGACTGCTGGCGGACAGGGAAGGATTCGATCTGGAAATGCGGAAGCAGAAAGACCGCGCCCGCAATGCCGCCTCGATGGAAGTGGACGACTGGACTGTCGTTAAAGAAGGTGAAACGGAATTTGTCGGATACGACTGCACTTCGGTCGAAACCGAAATACTCCGTTACCGGAAGGTAAAACAGAAAGACAGAGATTTTTACCAGATTGTTCTCGACAAAACACCTTTCTATGCCGAAATGGGAGGTCAGGTCGGCGACAGCGGCCTGCTGAAGTCGGATTCGGAAACAGTAGAAATATTTGATACAAAAAAAGAAAACAGTCTTTCGGTACATCTTGCGAAAAAATTGCCCGTCAGTCTTACCGGAACGTTTACGGCGGAAGTCAATACCGGAAAACGTACGGCTACGGAATGTAATCACTCTGCTACTCACCTGCTTCATTACGCATTGCGAAAAGTTCTGGGAACACATGTCGAACAGAAAGGCTCGTTTGTTTCGCCGGAAGTTTTGAGATTCGATTTTTCGCATTTCCAAAAGGTCGCATACGAAGAACTTCGGGAAGTCGAGAAACTGGTTACAAAGGCAATACGCGACAATATTCCTTTAGATGAATACCGTAATATTCCTGTCGACGAAGCGAGATCGATGGGTGCGATGGCTCTGTTCGGCGAAAAATACGGCGACAGGGTGAGGGTTATCAAGTTCGGCGATTCGATCGAACTTTGCGGAGGCACGCATATTCAGCAAACGGGAAGCATAGGCGCGTTCCGGATTGTGAGCGAAGGCTCAATCGCTGCCGGAATACGCCGTATCGAAGCCGTTACAGCCGAACGGTGCGAAGATTTCCTGTACATACAGCAGGATTTGCTGTACAGCATCCGCGAAATGTTCAACAATACGCCCAACCTGAAACAGGCTCTGCAAAAATTCCTGTCCGAAAATCAGGAACTGAAAAAGAAGCTGGAAGAATTTAAGAAAGAAAAACTTGTGTTTTTAAAAAAAGAACTGTCAAAACAGATAGAAGAAATCAACGGCATCAATACTCTGATTGTCCGGGGACTTTACGATCCGGACATTGTGAAGGATATAGTTATGCAGCTGAGAGGTGAATTTACGGAAAAATTTCTGTTTGTCGCCGCTTCCGACGCGGAGGGTAAACCGTCTCTGGCGCTCATGCTCAGCGACGATCTTGTCAAAAAGGGACTCGACGCTTCAAAACTGATTCGCCCGGCAGCCAGACACATTCGCGGCGGAGGAGGAGGACAGGCTCATTTCGCAACCGCCGGCGGAAAAGACATCGACGGCCTGAACGCTGCAATTGACGAAATTAAAGACGCTGTGCTGAATTTTTTGACGTAATCCTCTTTTTTGACAGGATTTCCCTTTTTTGACAGGATTAACAGAAACTTTAGTTCGACGAAGTCAATTTTCATAATTTACAGATCTGTTAATTTTGCAAATTTTGTTAATTATGTCAAAAAAAAAACAAAAACTCAGGTTAACAGGTAAACTTTGTCGCCCCGGCGTACTTTGTCGCAGACGGCGACAGAACAGTATTCTCCTTTAACGGATTTGTCCACCGGTTTCAGTTCGACGCGGATTTCT
>JAISPE010000348.1 GCA_031275145.1 Prevotellaceae bacterium
GATATATACGTAGTCGTTACCTGTTCCGTGCATCTTTACAAATTTGACCATTTTTATTCGAATTTTGACATTTTTACTACCTAAAATCGACTGCAAAGATATAAAAAGTTATTGAAGTACTCATTTCAATTACGGATTACGCGCAGGACAACAGTGTTTTTTTAACCGGATTTGAAAAAAAGATTATCTTTGCACCGGATAATTGAGCGAATTGTTTAGGCAAATATCAGGTTCAAATCCTGAATCGTTCACGAGGATAGGTTAAAAGGGGAGCAATCCCCTACCGTTCTTCACCTAAGTTCGGGCAGTCAAGCGACTGCCCGAAGCTTGTTTATGGCTATGGATACCTGATAAAGACAGATTTAAGGACACCTTCTTTATTCATGTAATAAATGTTTGGCATTGTATTTAATGTGTTTTTCTTTTTGAAATATCCTATATTTCTAATAACGGCGTTCTTTAATTCAGACAATTTGTCATTTTCATCCCAATAAAATATAACGTTTTCAGCCTTACGGGCGTCTTTTATATAATTCCGGATTGTTCCCTCGCTGGCATTATTTATCAATTTAATGTCCCACGTTTGGTCATCAAAATTTATGTCCGGGCTTTTCTGATAACTGTTTTCGGGTAAAAATTCCACTTGTTTTCCATTGTATTTTGCAAGCATTTTGCCGACAATTTTTTCAGCGTCTCCGCCACCGCCCTTTTTCGAAAAATTATGGTCATTGTGGTAAACATTAAAGCCGCCGCTAAATTCATCAAAATATATTTTAGCCCAATCTTTTGAATTGTACGAATCATACTTTGCTTTTGATGCTTTCAAAAATTCACTTTTATTGCCCACGGTTATTTTACTTACCAAAATATCTGCAAAGGTATAATTATCTTTCATATAATATGGCAGCGCCTGTTTTTCGGCTTTTTCAATCTGATCCGTTTTCCTTTATCTATTTCGTAAACTCTCCAAAAACATTTGATGTTTCGACGGATATTAGGAGATGAGGTAGGTTTGTGATTTATTTTAACAGTTCAATACTTTTTTTTTTACTCTGATAGAAAAAGGATCCTTTCATATAACTAAAATGTAAAGATCGCATAATTAGATTATTAATGATAGCATCAAATATTCCTTTTTTGTCGTATACCCGTAAGTCCAGCATGTACCCATGCCCGTAAGCTTTAGCTTACGGCATGGGTACATGCTGGACTTACTGTACGAGACTGAAGAGAGTTCTATGGTTTTTTGAATTAAACCTGTTTAACGGGATACTCATTTTACCAGTGTTCTCCATTATAGAAATCCAGTATTTTTCTTCTGAAAACATACTCGTATTTTGCCTGTATTGCTTCCGACTGGCTTTTCAGCAGACGTGTTTTCGCTTCGTTAAATTCAAAGACGGTTGATTTTCCGTTTTCATACTTCACGTTTGCAGCGTCGAACGATTCGGAAGCGGCGGCAATAGCCTTTTCCGAAGCCCTGTATTTTTCCTGCGCGGCGACGGCGTTCTGATATGCCGTCTGGATTTCTTTGAACAGAGTTTTCTTTGTGTTTTCCAGTACCAGCTGTTGATTTTCGATGTTCAGGCGCGCGCTTTTCACCTGGTTGCGTACGGAATAACGGTTAAAAATCGGAATATTCAGACTTAAACCGATATATTCGCTTCCGTTATTTTTCAGCTGTTCGGACAGCGTTCTGTTTGTATAGTTTCTGCCGTAGAGGAAAAAGTAATTTGTCCCGTAGCCTGCGTTCAGGTTTAGAGAGGGATAATAGCCCGATTCGGCTATTTTCAGCGTTTTTTCGGCGCTCGCTACCCGCAGTTCCTGTTCTTTGACTGCCGGCCGGATTTGGACGGCATTCTCGAAAACAGTTTGCGGACTTTGGATGCTGCCCGCCGGACCTTCCGTCAATATATCTCCGATTTCCGGAATCGAGACGTCAAATTCCACAGTCTGTTCCAGTTCGAGGCTCTGTTTCAGTTCCAGCAGTGCAAGTTCGAGATTGTTGCGAGCCTGTACGACGGCAACTTCGTCGCTGGCAGCCTGCGACTCGATATCGCTAAGCTGTGAGGCAGGCGCTTTTTCGTAGCGGACAAGTTCCTTAGTCCGCTCGACCTGATATTTGGTGAATGCCAGCTGCTCTTCGTTGACCTTCAACAGTTCCCTGTTGAACAGGACTTGCAGGAACAGCGAGGCGATATTCAAAGACAAATCGTCTTTGGCCTTTTCCAGATTTTTCATGGCTGCCTGCAGATCAAGCTCGTTTTTGGCGATTTCGTTGGGGATGCGGAAACCGGTGAAAAGAGGTACGGAACTGCTTATGGAGAAACTTGTATTCGACTGGTTTTGATTTTCGTACAGGCCGCTTTGTATCTGCGTGCGACCGAAATTCCAGTTTTGACTTGCCGACGAATTAAGATTCGGCAAACGGCTGTTGCGCGCTGTATTCAGGTCTATTTCCGAACTTTGTCTTTGCAGTTCCAGCTGTTTGACGGTGATGTTATGTTCAAGCGCATGGGAAATACATTTTTCCAGCGTCCATTTGTCTGTCTGAGCGTGGCCTGCAAACGGGCGGCAGAGGACAGAAATCAGTGTGGCGACAATAAATAATTTCTTCATTACCTGCATTATTTCTTATTCAGTTTGGCGTCGATAATGTTTCCGCGAATTTTCGTATCTTCGGTCAGTCCTTCCCTGACTTCGATTTTTATGCCGTCGGAAAGCCCTATGCGGATGTGTTTCCTGTCGAACGTCTGTACCGGCTCTTCCGCTTTCAGGACGTAAACGAATGCCGAATCGTTTTTGAACTCTACCGAACTTTCGGGAATGGTGATCACATCGACTGCCTGTCCGGTGATTATCTCGGCATTGGCGCTGTAGCCCGCGCGGATAAATACCGAATCGGGGATTCGCACTGCCGCCTTGATTTCAAACAGCACTGCTCCGTTTTGTTCAAGTCCTTTCGGTGCGATATATTCGAGTGTAGCCTCAAACTCTTTTTCGCTGAAAGCCCCGATAGACAGTTTCACTTTCGTGCCTTCCCTGATTTTCCCGACTTCCGTTTCATCGACGTTTCCACGGAAAATCAAATCGTTCATGTTGGCGACCGATGCAATTGTCGTACCGTCGTTAAACGTGTTGGCCTGTATAACGGAATTGCCGACCTTGACCGGCACGTCGAGTATCATTCCCGAAATCGTTGAACGGATTTGCGTGTTGCTGAAACTTGCATATTTTTTCGACACTCCCTCCCGTACAATATCCAGAGCGTCTTCGGCATTGCTTTTTTCTTCTTTGGCTTTGCTGTATGCCGATTCGGAAACGTCAAATTCTTCCCTTGAAATAACACCTTTTTTGAACAGCGCCGACTGACGGGCATATTCCGTCTCAATCTGTTGAAGATTGATGCCGGCGACTTTCAGCCGGGATTCGGCAGAATTTAACTGTCCCATTTCGGGAATCACCTTCACCAAAGCGATAACGTCGCCGACACGCGCCATCTCTCCCGCTTCCTTGTAGACCTCCGATACAATCCCCGAAATCTGAGGTTTAATGAGGATTTCGTCCCGCGGCTCGACCTTTCCGGTAGCTACAGTTTTATTCTCCACAGTTCCTTTCACCGGAGTTACAACTTCATAAACAGTGATTTTGGGCCTGGATTTATTCCATAAAAACATAAATGTCGAAAAGACAATAATTCCCAAAATGATAAGCAAAATAATCAGACCTGCTTTTTTCATGTTTCTTTATTATTTATTATTTTAATATTTAATTTATTTTTATTTAATTACATTATGTATGAGTGATGAGTGATTCTGCGCCGGAAACACTTGTGCGTCAGCATAACTCATAACTAAGTTTACTCTTCCCTGATAGCATCGATTGCCTTAATTTTCAAAGCCCTTGCAGCCGGTATCGAGCCTGCGAAAATACCGAAGACCAGCAAAATAATCAGCGAAGTAACCGCCGATCCGAACGAAACCATCGGATTGGATAGAAACACATCTTCGGCATCCTGCAACCAGTAAACGTCTGCCAGCTGAAGGCAGAGAACGCCCAGACACAGCCCGAGTGTTCCGGCAATAGCGGTCAGCACAAGACTTTCTGCAATGATTTGCCCGATAATCGTTCGCGGTTTAGCGCCCAGCGCCCTGCGGATACCGATTTCTTTTGTCCTCTCTTTGACCGTTACCATCATGATGTTGCTTACGCCGATGATTCCCGCGATCAGTGTTCCCGAACCTACTATCCAGATAACTATCGCTATTCCCAGAAAGAGGTATTTGAAGATATTAAACTGTTCTTCGAGATTGAAACCCCAGATAGCCTGCATGTCGTCCGGCGCTATACTGTTATTGCTTTTCAGTATGCTTTTCATTTTTTCTTCCATGACGCTGACCGAAACATCCGGTTTTGCCGTTGCAGCAAGGATATGTACAATATCGCCCTGGTTTTGTATCCTTTGCATTGTTGTAAAAGGGATAACAACCGATTCGTCCGACCTGCCGCCAATACTGACGTTCGAAACGCCGGACGATACGCCGACGACCTGATAGTATATCCCGTTGATTCGCAGATATGCACCGAGCGGATTCCCGTGCGTCGGAAAAAGTTCTTCATACACTTTCTGCCCGATGACACAGACTTTCCGCGATTGCAGGACGTCTATTTCGTTGATGAAACGTCCTAAATTCATCCTCTGCCGCTCGATCCGGACATAATTTGCATGCAGCCCGCGTATGTTATACGAGCCTGAATTATCGTTGAAAACGACATTGTTAGTACTGCGACCGCCGAACAGCACAGGCGAAAGGCAGTCAATTTCCGGCACCCGCTGCATCAGTATGTCGATGTCTTTGTTGTGGATATCCCATCTGCGTCCCCGCTGGAATCCCTTGTAGGGCAGGCTGGTCGTTCCCGAACCCATGATACAGGAATTTGTCGCGAAACCCTCGATATTTTCCATCATTCCGTGTTCAAGCCCGTGACCGGCGCCCATCATGATCATCAGCATGAATATTCCCCAAAACACGCCGAAGCCTGT
>JAISPE010000320.1 GCA_031275145.1 Prevotellaceae bacterium
CTTAAATTAAAGACTTTGGGGTATAAACATATAAAAAAATTCCATTTTGAAGAAAAATTATTACTTTCGCATCCGAATAACAATATTTTAAGATAAAAAATAATGAATGAAACTGTAAATATTAAGGAACTGAATGAGAGGATACAACAGGAAAGTTCCTTTGTTGAGATGATAAATCTCGAAATGAATAAAGTTATTGTAGGACAGAAACATCTTTCCGAATCTCTTCTTATCGGAATGTTATCCGATGGACACATACTTTTGGAAGGAGTTCCGGGACTGGCCAAGACTTTGGCGATTACTACACTGTCGAAAACAATCAATGCAAAATTTTCACGTGTGCAGTTTACCCCCGATCTTTTACCTGCCGACCTTATAGGAACGCTCATTTACAGCCAAAAAACAGAAACTTTCTCTGTACGTCAGGGGCCGGTATTCGCGAATTTCATTTTGGCTGACGAAATCAACCGTTCGCCGGCAAAAGTACAGAGCGCTCTGCTTGAAGCCATGCAGGAACATCAGGTTACAATTGGGGACAATACTTACAAACTGCCACAGCCATTTCTGGTAATGGCAACGCAAAACCCTATTGAACAGGAAGGAACATACCCGCTTCCCGAAGCTCAGGTCGACAGATTCATGCTGAAAGTTGTGGTTACATATCCCGACAAGGCGGAGGAAATGCGAATCATTCGCCAAAATATTGCAGAAGGATTACCGCAACCCCAACCCGTAGTCAATCCCGAGCAGATTATCCGGGCAAGAGAAATCGTACGCGAAGTATACATGGACGAAAAAATCGAACGTTATATTATTGATATTGTGTTCGCAACACGTAATCCCGACGAATATAAACTGAATAGCATGAGTCCGCTCATTTCATACGGAGCATCGCCGCGTGCAAGTATCAGTCTGGCAATAGCCTCCAAAGCGTATGCTTTTATCAGGCGTCGTGGGTATGTGATTCCCGAAGATGTCCGGACTGTTTGCTATGACGTTTTGAGGCACCGTATAGGACTTACTTACGAGGCCGAAGCCGAGAACGTTACGTCTGTCGATATCATTACTTCGATACTGAATGCGGTCGAAGTACCGTAGAATAATCAATAGTCTTTTGAATTGTTAAAATTCCTGACAGATTCTAAAATAATGAAATTAAAAAAGCTTTTAGAAAAGGTAAATGTTGTTGAAACAGCCGGTAACGATGATATCAATATCACCGGACTGAGTTTCGATTCAAGGAATGTTTCCGGCAATACTGTGTTTTTTGCTGTTCCGGGTGCAAAAGCCGACGGTCATACCTTTATTGATTCTGCAATCGAAAACGGGGCGAAAGCCATTGTATGCGAAACGTTACCGGATTCAATAAATGAAAAAGTCTGCTATATCCGGGTCAAATCTTCCGGACATGCTTTGGGCGAAATGGCAAACATCTTTTATGGCGAACCTTCGAAAAAACTTAAATTAGTCGGAGTGACAGGTACAAACGGAAAAACGACTACGGCAACCCTTTTGTACCGTCTGTTCAAGGATTTGGGTTATAGGGTGGGACTGCTCTCAACAATAGCAATATACATCGACAGCAGGAAAACGGACACGACGCATACAACGCCCGACGCTCTCAAAATCAACAGTATTTTGAACGAAATGGTGGAATACGGATGCGATTACTGTTTTATGGAGGTAAGTTCACATTCTGTTGTACAGGGTCGAATTGCCGGACTGGAATTTAAAGGAGGAATCTTTTCGAATATCACTCACGATCATTTAGATTATCATAAAACGTTTGACGAATATATAAAAGCCAAAAAAGGGTTTTTCGATTCATTGAACAAAAATGCTTTTGCTCTTGTCAATACCGATGATCGAAACGCTAAAATTATGGTACAGAACACTAAGGCGACTGTCAAAACATACGCGCTGTCTTCGCCTGCCGATTTTATGTGCCGGATTCTGGAACATTCGTTTGAGGGTATGCTTCTGAATATCGACGGGATGGAAACATGGGTGAAATTTGTAGGACGGTTTAACGCCTGCAATTTGCTCTCGGTCTATGCCGCCGCAATTCTTTTGGGCGCTGAAAAAAACGAGATTTTAACGGAATTAAGTAAAATGACGCCCGTCTCGGGACGGTTCGAAAGTATCAGATTACCGTCGGGGGCTACTGCAATAATCGATTATGCTCATACGCCTGACGCCCTCAAAAATGTCCTGGATGCGATAAACGATGTCAGAAACGATTCCGGAAAACTTATTACCGTTGTTGGCTGCGGAGGTAACCGCGACAAAACAAAACGACCGGAAATGGCGCTCATAGGAATGGAAAACAGCGACAAACTGATTCTGACTTCCGACAATCCCCGCTTCGAAAATCCGGAAGATATTATCGAAGACATGAAAGCCGGCCTAAACCAGGCGCAACTGTCTCAAACGCTGTGTATCGTCAATCGTAAAGAGGCTATTAAAACCGCTTTGACGCTCGCAGCCAAAGAAGATATCGTACTGATCGCCGGAAAAGGACACGAAAATTATCAGGAAATAAAAGGAGTTAAACACCATTTCGACGATAAGGAAATTGTGCTGGAATTTTTCGGGAAATAAGTTTTCCGTAGATTCGGGTTGCGCTCCTTACAATGCCGCTTGTTGTAATGTTCTTACAACAAGCTTTTTCAGTTACAGTATGAAAGGGAATATGACAGCATCCCGTCAGGGATGACATGTCAGTATTAGAAGATTTTCAACAGTTTATACGAAGAGCAACGCCTTACCGACATGTCATTCCTACGGAATTTTTTGGCCGCGCACGACAAGTCTCGCAGGGCCCGCAGGGACGACACTTTATTAACCGTATGCTTAGCTTACGGCATATTTTAATTCAATACATAATAACAGTAATAACAGCATTAAAATTTTTAAAAAATGGCTAAGGAGTCTTCAATAAATAAAGGTATCAATTATGGCATCCCGCTAGGGATGCATCGCTTTCATATAACTAAAATATAATCGACTTATATTAAGTCGATTGCTGTGCAGTCAAAATTTCGCGCTCTTCGATTTGTTTCTTAATTACATCAATTTTTTTCTGCAGATTTTTCAATTTTTTTTTTTCAGATATTCCGGTTCATTTAATGTTACCATTGTTTCGTCATATTCAGTCCGGGTTTTGACCGTTGTATATACAATTTTACTGATTTTATTAGCCGTGGCCACATTAGCCCCCATCGGACCTTTGCGTGCTTTCATTCTCCGGTAATAATCACCCGAAGGCGTTTTTGAAGTGCTGACGTTAACCGCTATGTCACGGAATATTTGCCCGACCGGATTTTTCCGGCATGGCAGTTTGCCTGAAATAATCTTACCTCCTGTGATTTTATTGTTTGGAGCAGGATTTTCCCGTTTGCAAAATTTTTTAGGAGTCTCGAATTTTTCGGTAAAATCGTGTCCCGGCTCACCTGTCAGCTTCAGCAGACTTCCCTCACTGATTCCCGGAACCCGCATAAGGTTTACACAAAAGACCTTATAACCGTACTCTTCAACATCAAACGCCACTCTGTTTTTTTTTGAACCTGTTTTTTGCTTCGCAGTACTTCTCTGCTTTCCGGAGATTTGGGAAAGCTGGAACTGTACTGCTCAAACAGCGATTCCATTTTCTGTTCGCATTCCCTGATCTGATTCTGTATAAACTGATAGAGATCGAAACTTTGTTTGAGGGCAAACAGCAAATCTTCATTCC
>JAISPE010000393.1 GCA_031275145.1 Prevotellaceae bacterium
ATATAATTTTTTGCAAAGGTACACCTGACGAAAGTCCTGGAAATCCCTAAAAATAGGTATTTTTTCAATGAAAAGTAACTATGATGAACGATTATACTTCCATCTGTATAAATTTGGGGTTGGATTGCTTCGTCGCCGCGCTCTGCGATCCAGAATTTTACCGCAAAGTTTTACTGCCACAAAGTTTTTTACCACAAAGGCACGAATGGCACAAGGGTACCCCCTGTGCTTTTTGCGGGTTAAGAATTCTGAGGTTGCGTACATGCAGATTGCTTCATCACCGGGCATAAACGGCGCAGCGCTCATCGTTAATCGCTCATGGTTCATCGTTAGTTTTCAGTGATCTATCAAATATAAATTGTGTATTTGCAATATATGATTACTTTTGTAAAAAATATTTTATAAATTAAATGTTTGTAAACAATTTTATACTTAAAGTATTTGAAAATAGAGTCAAAGCAATTGAACGATTAAGAAAGAGGCCGGATGAAATGCAGGAGGCTATATTTTTATCCCTGATAAGGTCTGGAGAACAGACAGAATACGGGAAAAAATATAATTTTAGAAAGATAAGAAACATTGAGGATTTCAGGAATAATGTCCCTGTTTCCGATTATTCTGTTCTTCAGCCCTATATATACAGGATGCGTAGCGGAGAGAACAATGTTTTATGGAATACTCCGGTCAGATGGTTTGCAAAATCGTCGGGGACAACTGCAAACAAAAGTAAATATATTCCCATAAGTTATGAATGTCTTCGCAACTGTCATTTTTCAGGGAGTAAAGATGTTACTCTTCAATATCTTATCAATAATCCCGATTCTAAATTATTACTGGGTAAATCGCTTACCCTGGGCGGCAGCCGCAAAATAGACGAGCTTAACAGCAAGGTGAAAACCGGTGATTTGTCGGCAATTTTGATTCACAATTCTCCATGGTATGCCGAACTGGCGAGAACTCCGTCCAAAAAAATATCGCTGATTCCGGATTTCGATGAAAAAACAAACGCTATTGCAAGAAATTCGAGCAGTCAAAATGTCATCAGTTTTGCAGGCGTACCGTCGTGGAATCTGGTTTTGATGAACCGTATTCTTGAATATACGGGGAAAAAACATCTGATGGAACTGTGGCCGAATCTGGAAGTGTTTTTTCACGGAGGAGTTGCTTTTGGCCCGTATATCGAACAGTTTAAGAGGATTATACCTTCCGAAAAAATGTGTTATATGGAAACATACAACGCTTCCGAAGGTTTTTTTGCTTTTCAGGATTCCCCGACAGACGATTCGATGCTGCTTTTGGCCGACAACAGTATCTTTTTTGAATTTATGCCTGTGTCGGAAATCGGAAAACCTTCCCCTAAAACTTGCAGTATCACGGAAGTGAAGACGGGCGTAAATTATGCGATGATAATTTCGACCAATGCCGGTCTGTGGCGATACCTGATTGGCGATACAGTGAAATTCACATCACTATATCCGCACAAGATCAAGATAACCGGAAGGACAGCCCACTATATCAATGTTTTTGGCGAAGAGCTTATTGTCGGAAATGCGGAGGAAGCCTTACGGCGAACCTGTTCCGAAACCGGCGCCATTGTTTCGGAATATACTGTCGCTCCCATTTTTATGAACGAAACATCGAACGGAGCGCATGAATGGTTAATAGAATTTGACACTTTGCCTCCAAATATTGATGATTTTGCAAATATCCTGGATCAGTTTCTGTGCGAAGTCAATTCGGACTATGAAGCGAAAAGATTTCATAATATAACACTGTCACGTTTGAAACTCACAGTATTACCCGCGGATACTTTCATTAAATGGATGGAATCCAAAGGCAAGCTTGGCGGTCAGAACAAGATACCGAGACTGTACAATTCGCGGGAATATGCCGACCAGTTGTTGAGAATTATCAATACGCGGGAAAAAATGTGAGAACCAAATCTGTTAATATTTGTTAATATATACATGAATGATATTAAAAGTAAAATAATGAGAATAACTAAATATACCGGTTTTATAATTGGCCTGTTACTGTTTATGACCGGAGCGAAAGCACAGTTTGTGCTGCCTGCTTTGCCGTATTCGTTTGACGCCCTCGTTCCGCATATCGATTCTGTGACGATGAGAATACATTACAACAATCATCATAAAGCGTATGTCAATAATTTGAATACAGCGATAAACAGGCATCCCGAATTGAAGAACAGGAGTTTGGAAGATCTGTTATTTGGAATTGCTCAGGTTCCGGATGATATTCGTACTGCCGTTCGCAATAATGGCGGCGGTCATTTCAATCATTCGTTTTTTTGGATGCTGCTAAGCCCCAAAAAGACAAAACCTTCCTCGAAGCTGGAAGAAGCGATAGTTTCCCGGTTTGGCTCGATGGATAATTTTAAAACGGAATTTCAGAAAACTGCAATGAGCAGATTCGGCTCGGGATGGGTATGGCTCACCGTTTCAGCCGGTAAACTGAAAATAATGTCAACTCCCAACCAGGACAATCCCGTAATGGGCGATGCGCCTGAAAAAGGAGCGCCCATTTTAGCGCTCGATGTCTGGGAACATGCTTATTATTTAAACTATCAATCGAACAGGGAAGCTTATGTAAAAGCTTTCTGGAATATCGTAAACTGGGATAAAGTCAGCGATTTGTATAAATCATATAAATAACCTTTACGATTTTTTTCATTTCCAGAGTAGTAAATGCAATGTTAAAAAAGGGTTAAGTTTACATTTGAAAAAATTTCTTATCCCGTAAAGGTCACAAGGAATGACACAGGTCTCCTGTGTCATTCTCATTAGTGCGCCATACAAGTCGTATAATGCGGTTCCTGACCGGCAAAAAAAGGAGCGACCCTATTTCAAGCCACTCCAAAGTTGCAATGTTTATTACTGTATCATGATAATCATTGCAACCACAATAAAATTCAGCATACAAATAATTTAGGGTGGAAGAGGGGATTCGAACCCCCGACCTTCAGAGCCACAATCTGACGCTCTAACCAACTGAGCTACGA